>NZ_JBHWZO010000187.1:0-12275 GCF_042728455.1 Promicromonospora sp. NPDC060204 | reverse complement strand
GAGGCGGCCGCGGAGCTGTGTACCCATTTATCCACAGCTGTGGGTAAAGCTGGGGAAAAGAGACTGGTGACAGCCCGTTAGCTAGTCCCGCAGCCCGTTCATAGGACGCCGACCGCGCTGTAGCGCCACACCGCCAGCGCGGTCAGGACGGCGATACCGACCACCGGGACCACCCATGCGACGAGCGCGCGCCGCTCCTTGGGCGCGTACGCGTAGGCGGTCGCCACCAGCGCACCGGTGACGAGACCGCCGAGGTGCGCCTGCCACGAGATGTTCGGCACGAAGAACCCGATGACGCCGTTGATCGCGATCAGGACGAGCACCTGAGCCATGCTGCGGCCCAGGCGGCGCATCACGGGGAGCATCGCCCCGAACAGCCCGAACACCATCCCGGACGCGCCGACCACCGGTGTCACCCAGGCGCTCGACGTGAACGGGTCGCCGGCCAGGAGCAGCACGCCGACCGACCCACCCACGGCGGAGAGCAGGCACAGGACCGCGAACCGGGCCCGGCCGAGCAGCGGCTCGAGGAACTGGCCCGTGATCCACAGCGCGTACATGTTGAACAGGATGTGCAGCGGCGACGTGGAGTGCAGGAACGACGCCGTGAGGAACCGCCACGGCTCCATCACGCCGCCCCAGGGCCAGAACCACAGCGCGTCCGTCCACGCGCCCCTCGTCACCAGCTGCAGCAGCCAGCTCACGACGCAGATGCCGATGATCGTCAGCGTGACGACCGGCCGGCTGTTGGCCGCGGTGCTGGTGGCCGAGCCGCCGAACACCGTCCGGATGCGCGGGGCGGCGCGCTTCGTCTCCCGGACGCAGTCGACGCACTGGACGCCGACCGCGGCCGGTCGCTGGCACTCCGGGCACGTGGGACGACCACAACGCTGACAGCGCACGTAGGCCACCCGGTCGGGGTGTCGCGGGCAGACGGGGGCCTCGGCCTCGGTCGGCTCCTCGGCGGCCGGGTCGTTCATCGCGATACGTCCTCAGTCCCCTCGGTCATCGGTGCTCGGGTCGTACGGGTACTGTCCGGCGGCGCGAGCGCCGCGGCGGCTCAGGGCTCGATGGTGACCGACTCGATGACGATGTCCTCGACGGGACGGTCGCCGGGACGCGTGCGCGTCTTGCCGACCTTGTCGACGACCTCGCGCGACGCGTCGTCCGCGACCTTGCCGAAGATCGTGTGCTTGCCGTTGAGCCACGGGGTCTCCGCGGTGGTGAGGAAGAACTGGGAGCCGTTGGTGCCCTCGATCTCGCCGGTGACCGGGTTCCGGCGCTTGCCGGCGTTGGCCATCGCGAGGATGTACTTCTCGTTGAACTGGAGCTCAGGGTGGATCTCGTCGTTGAACGTGTACCCCGGGCCGCCGGTTCCCGTCCCGAGCGGGCAGCCGCCCTGGATCATGAAGTCGTCGATGACGCGGTGGAAGATCAGGCCGTCGTAGAACGGGTCCTTGCGCTCCTCGCCCGTGCGCGGGTCCGTCCAGGCCTTCTCACCCGTCGCGAGCCCGACGAAGTTCTCGACAGTCTTGGGCGCGTGGTTCGGGAAGAGCTCGATGCGGATGTCACCGGAGGTGGTGTGCAGGATTGCGAACATGTATCAATCCTCCCACGGAGCGGCCCGCAGATGCTGCAGCGGCGCAGCCCGCCCTCGCCAGTAACGGCAGGCGATGGCAGAGTGGCACCTTGAGGAGTATTGAACAGTTCGGGGGGAGTTACATGACCCGCAAGAAGGTGACCGACTACGTGGACACGAGCAAGATCGACACCGAGAAGGTCAAGGAGAGGGCCGCGGAGGCCACAGCTCTGCTTTCCGACGTCAGCTCCAAGGCCGCGACGCAGGCCGGGTCCATCGCGGCCCAGGCCAAGGACCGGGCCTCGAACGCGAAGGACTGGGCCCAGCCCCGCGTGAACGACTTCATCGCATGGCTCACACCGCGCGCCGAGAAGGCCTGGCAGGACAGCCTGCAGGCGGCCGCGCCCCAGGTCGAGAAGGTGGCGGGCAAGGCCGCGCCCCTGATCGACTCCGCGCACGACAAGCTCGTGGACGACCTGCTCCCGAAGATGGTCTCCGCGTTCAACGTCGCGGCGGCCAACGCCGCGGCGGCACAGGGCAAGACCTCGCTCGCCGAGACCGTCACGGACGCGGCGGACAAGGCCAGCAGGAAGAGCTCCAAGAAGGGTTGGCTCGTCGCGCTGGCCGCGGGCGGTGCGGCCGTCGCGGGCTACGTGTTCTGGAAGCGCGCACAGCCCCAGACCGACCCGTGGGCCGAGCCCTGGGAACAGAGCTCGGGAGCCGACTACTCCGACGGCGCCGCCAAGCACTCCTCCGGCGTCGGCTCGGCAGCAGGCTCCGCCATCGCCAAGGGCAAGGAGGCGGGGGCCAAGGCCGCACAGACGGCCAAGGACCTCGGCGCCCGCGCCTACTCTGCCGCGAGCCCTGCGTTCGAGGCGGCGAAGGAGAAGGCCGGTCCGGTGCTCGAGAAGGCTGCCCCGGTGATCGACGCCGCCAAGGAGAAGGCCGGTCCCGTCATCGACGCCGCGAAGTCCACGGCGCAGAAGGCGAGTAGCGCGGTGTCCGACGCCGCACAGAAGGCCGGCTCCGAGGCTCCGGTCAAGGCTGCGGAGCCGAAGGACGCCAAGCCGGCTCCGCCCGCCAAGGACGAGCCGATCGTGGACCAGGTCCCGCCGGGGGAGAGCAAGCAGGGCGGCTGACCCCCAGCCTGTCTCACGTGCACCAGGAGGGCCCGGCCGACACGGCCGGGCCCTCCTGTCCTGTGTACGCCCCGATCAGCGGGCCCGGGTCAGCCGCCGATCGGCGTGGCCGCCCCCGCGAACGGGTCGAGCTGGATGAAAGCCTCGGTCGGGTCACCGTCGTGCACCAGCGACTCCTGCGCCACGACGTCGTCGAACGCGAACGCGTAGGCCTTGCCGTCCGCCATCTGCTCGTGGATGTACTTGGCGTAGTAGTTCGTCACCGAGTCCTGGTAGAAGCCGGCCGGATCCTGGGTCGGCTGGGTGCTGCTGTCGAGCAGCGAGGACCGGTTGAACCCGGCGCACAGCGTGCGCGCGATGGCGCCGATGTCGTTGTTCGGCGCGGCCAGGTCGCCCGCGCAGCCGAAGATCGACTCGCCGGAGGGCTTCGGGAACGTGGTGACGACGGCCCCCGACGTGTCGGTGAACGTCATCGTGTCGCCGGAGACGGTCCCGAGGAACTTATTCTCCGGCTGGTCGCCGTACGGCACGACGGTGAGGGTCTCGCTCGCGTACTTGCTCCAGACACGGTCGACGTAGTCGGACAGGACGTTCGCGTCGACCTGGCCCGTACCGACGCCGTGGCCGGGGGAGAGGACCCGCAGCACGGATCCGTCGGGACCGGTCTGCGCGAGACCGTCCCAGCCGTCCTGCTGCGAGAGCGACGAGACGACCTTGTCCCAGCCGTCGGGCTTGAGCATCCCGGTGTGCAGCACCTCGCCGCTCGATGAGCGCAGGCCCGTCTGGTACGGCGCCGAGAAGAAGTCGACCTGGGTGCTGTTGATCCACAGGCCGGAGTCGTTGAGCGTGTACTCCGTCCAGTTGAACAGGATGTCGCGGTTCGGGTCGCTCGGGTTCTGCACGGCCGGCTGCACGAGCCGCCCGTCGTTGACGATCTTGAGGTCGAGCTTGCTGCCGTAGGAGAAGTACACCCGGCCCGACAGCTTGGGCATCCGGATGGTGATGTCCTGCCCGTCCGCCGGACCCGCGATCGATGCGTCCGGCGCCGGCTCGGGGACGCTCCCGGCGTCCGGCCAGGGGTGGAACGCCCCCTGGGCGTCGGCGTAGCCGAGCTGGCCGCCGGTCTCGCCCAGGACGTAGATGAACACCTGGTCGCCTCGACCTGAGTCGTTGGTGATGGTGAGCGGGATGGTGTCGGGCACTGCGGTGGCCGTCGGCGTGGCGACCACGGCAGCCGACAGGGCTGCTGTCACTGCGGCGGCGGTGCCGATGAGCTTCCTGGTCAGGGACACGCTGTCCTCCTCGGATCACGAGGGGCCGAACAGGTGGGTGGTGCTGCCCCTCGCGCTCGACGATATGGAAGGGGTCCTGCCTTGTCAGCAGCCCGAGGCCGATCGGGGGTGAAAAAATCGCCAGACCGGCCAAACGTACGGGTAACCCACTAGGCGCGCGTACGTGATCCCTCGGAGGCGCGGCGTCCGACCACGGGAACGCGGGCCCGACCGATCCCGGGAACGACAAAAGCCCGGACGAATCCGGGCTTCGGTCATGGGGTGGAGCCAGGGGGACTCGAACCCCCAACCCCCTGCTTGCAAAGCAGGTGCGCTACCAATTGCGCCATGGCCCCGACGAGGGCCGCTCAGTCGATCGAGTCGGTGACCTCGGACCAGAGATCGCGGCCAGCCGCGTCCTCACTCAGCTTGCGCCAGAGAACGTAGCCGGCGCCGGCCGCCAGCAGCACTATCAGCAGCTTCTTCACGAGTTCCTCCTGGGGAGCCTCTGCAGGTCCGGGAGTGGGGCTAGGAGGACTTGAACCTCCGACCTCTTCCTTATCAGGGAAGCGCTCTAACCGTCTGAGCTATAGCCCCGGACGAGCGTTGCGCACGCTCTAGCGACACTGGAGATTACCCCAGGTAGGGACGATGTCCCAAACCGAAATGATGGTCCGCGGTGTGACGTGCGCCGAGTCGTGCGCGAGGACGCACGAGAACGCTCCGGCAGCGCTGGTCAGTCGTCGGTCAGCGTCATGTGCACGCCGCCGACGAGTGCCGCCGTGATGTTGTACAGGAACGCCATGATCGTCGCGATGGCCGTCAGCAGCACGATGTTGCAGATGCTGATCAGGGTCGCGAGCGAGATGACGCGGGGGAACTCCACGAACTGCGTGAGGTTCACGTTGCTCTGCGGGCCCACGGCGTCCTCCACGAAGCTCTGCACCGTGGTGAAGACACCGAGGCTGTTGAGCACCGACCAGAACACCGCCGTGGCCACCACGGTCATGATCGCGACCGCGACGGCCAGCAGGAACGCCAGCTTCATGACGGACCACGGGTCGACCCGGGAGAGCGCGAGCCGTACGCGGCGCGGTCCGGCGGGGGCCGGGCGCGGCACCTCGGGCGTGGGGGACGACGCCGGCTGCGCCGACTGGCCCTGTGCTCCCTCGGCGGGCGTACCGACCGGAACGGCGGTGCCGCGCACGCCACCCGCGGTGTAATGCATCTCGGGCCGCGGCCTGGGCTCGTTCTGAGCCGCCGTCTGCCCCTCGTCGTCAGGCATGATCGAGGACACCTTCTTCGCCGCGCTACGGGCCGCGTCGAGGGCGGCCTGGGCAGCCTTCATCGCGCCGGCCTTCACGCCGTCCGCGGCTCCCGTCGGAGCGGCCGCCGGGGTGCTCCCCGGGGTACCGGGCGCCGGGACCCTGTTCCACGACTTCGCGTCCGGCTCAGCCGCGGGCGCGTTCTGCGACGCCGCGGCGTCGGTCTTCGTCGAGGCCCGCCCGATCGCCGAGACGAGGCCCGCCGAATCCTTGGACCCGCCGTTCGACTCCGCGGCCGGCTTCTGCTCCTTGCCCTGCTTGCCCGCCTCGTAGGCGGACCGCCAGACCCCACCCGTGGTGGGGACGGCCGTGTCGTCCGCAGCGGCCGGCTTCGGCGCCTTGCTCTCCGTGGGCTGGTCCGCCTTCGCCGCGGGAGAGGCGACCACGACGGGCTCGGGCAGCTTCTCGCCGCCCGTGGCCTGGCCGGCGCCGGCAGCGGCGCCGTTCGACGCGCTTCCGCCGTCTGCGGGCTTGTCAGTGGCCGAACCGTTCGACGCGGAGGTCTTCTCCGAGCCGGCCCCTGCCGGCTCCGCGCTCGAGTTCTCGGCGTCGTTCTCCTGCGTCACGGCCTTGCGGTCCCGGGTGATCTCCAGGTCTTCTTCGAGCGAAGGCGTCGCGATGCGCACGTGCCCGTTCTTGTCACTCGTCATCAGCTGTCCTCGCGTCCGGTGCTGTCCTGCTCAGGGGTGCTCGGAACTTCGTCGGGGGTCGGATTGTCTTCCACGGTAACCCGCTCGGCGGGTTCACCGTCGGAGTTCTCGTCGGTGACACCCACCGCATCGCCCGCGTCCTCACGCTCCGCGTTGCGCGCGACGGCGATGATCCTGTCCCCCTTGTCCGGCTTTGCGAAGGTTACCCCCTGGGTGTTCCGGCCGGTGAGGTTAACTTCCGCGACGGCCGAACGCACGATCTTCCCGCGCTCCATGATGACGAGCACCTCGTCGTCCCCGTGGGTCACGAGCGCGCCCACGAGGTCGCCGCGCGCCTCCACGAGGTTGGCGACCTTGATGCCGAGGCCACCGCGGCCCTGGATCCGGTACTCCGAGATCCGGGTGCGCTTGGCGAACCCGCCCTCGGTGACGACGAACAGGTCGGCGCCGTCGATGACCACGTCGGCGGACAGCAGCTCGTCCTCCTCGCGGAACTTCATGCCGGTGACGCCGGACGTCGCGCGCCCCAGGGGACGGATCGACTCGTCGTCCGCGTGGAAGCGGATCGACTGGCCCTTGCGCGACACGAGGATGAGGTCGTCGTCGGCGTTCACGAGACGGGCCGAGACCAGCTCGTCCGCGGCGCCGTCGGCGTCCTCGCGCAGGTTGATCGCGATGAGCCCGCCCGACCGCGGCGAGTTGTACTCGCTCAGGCGGGTCTTCTTCACCAGCCCGCGACGCGTGGCCAGCACCAGGTACTCGGCGGCCTCGTAGTCGGGGATGTCGAGCACCTGGGCGATCTTCTCGCCCGGCTGGAAGGCGAGCAGGTTGGCGACGTGCTGGCCCTTCGCGTCCCGGCCGCCCTCGGGCAGCTCGTAGCCCTTGGCCCGGTAGACCCGGCCGAGGTTGGTGAAGAACAGCATCCAGTGGTGGGTCGTCGTCGTGAAGAAGTGGTCCACGATGTCGTCCTCGCGCAGCTGCGCGCCGCGCACCCCCTTGCCGCCGCGCTTCTGCGAGCGGTAGTTGTCCGTCCGCGTCCGCTTGGCGTAGCCGCCGCGCGTGATCGTGACGACCACGTCCTCCTCGGGGATGAGGTCCTCCATGGACATGTCGCCGTCGTACGGGAGGATCGTGGTGCGGCGCTCGTCGCCCCAGCGCTCGGTGACCTCGTCGAGCTCCTCGCCCACGATGGACCGCTGGCGCTCCGGCTTGGCGAGGATGTCGAGGTAGTCCTCGATCTCGGCCCGGAGCTTCGCGTGCTCGTCGAGGATCTTCTGCCGCTCGAGGGCGGCCAGACGGCGCAGCTGCATCGACAGGATCGCGTTGGCCTGCTGCTCGTCGATCGTGAGCAGGTCCATCAGGCCGGTGCGCGCCTCGTCGACGTCGGGGGAGCGACGGATGAGCGCGATGACCTCGTCGAGCGCGTCGAGCGCCTTGAGGTAGCCCTCGTAGATGTGGATCTGGTCCTGCGCCTCCTTGAGGAGGTACTCGGTGCGCCGGCGCACGACCTCGATCTGGTGCGTGGTCCAGTGCCGCACGAACGCGTCGACGCTGAGGGTGCGGGGCACCTCGTCCACCAGCGCGAGCATGTTGGCGCTGAAGTTCTCCTGCAGCGGCGTGTGCTTGTAGAGGTTGTTCAGCACCACCTTGGCCACGGCGTCGCGCTTGAGCACGATCACCAGGCGCTGGCCGGTGCGGCCCGACGTCTCGTCGCGGATGTCCGCGATGCCCTGGATGCGGCCGTCGTTGACGAGGTCCGCGATCTTCGAGGCGAGGTTGTCCGGGTTGACCATGTACGGCAGCTCGGTGACGACCAGGCAGATCCGGTTCTGGATCTCCTCGACGTTCACGACCGCACGCATCGTGATCGAGCCGCGACCCGTGCGGTACGCGTCCTCGATGCCCTTGTGGCCCAGGATCTGCGCGCCGGAGGGGAAGTCCGGGCCCTTGATCCGCTGCAGGAGCGCCTCGAGCAGCTCCTCGCGCGAGGCGTCGGGGTGGGCGAGGTGCCAACGCACGCCCTCGGCGACCTCGCGCAGGTTGTGCGGCGGGATGTTCGTGGCCATGCCGACGGCGATGCCCGCGGAGCCGTTGACCAGCAGGTTCGGGATGCGCGCCGGGAGGACGACGGGCTCCTGGGTGCGGCCGTCGTAGTTCGGCCGGAAGTCGACGGTGCCCTTCTCGATGTCGCGCACCATCTCCATCGCGAGCGGCGCCATCTTGCACTCGGTGTACCGCGGGGCGGCCGCGGGGTCGTTGCCCGGCGAGCCGAAATTGCCCTGGCCGGCGACCAGCGGGTAGCGCAGCACCCAGTCCTGCACCAGGCGGACCAGGGTGTCGTAGATCGCGGTGTCGCCGTGCGGGTGGTACTTGCCCATGACGTCACCCACGACGCGCGAGCACTTGGAGAACGCGCGGTCGGGCCGGTAGCCGCCGTCGTACATCGCGTAGATGACGCGGCGGTGCACCGGCTTGAGGCCGTCGCGCACGTCGGGCAGCGCGCGCCCCACGATCACGCTCATCGCGTAGTCGAGGTACGACCGCTGCATCTCCAGCTGCAGGTCGACCTGCTCGACACGACCGTGGTGGACCGCTACCCGCGCGTCCTCCAGGGGAATGCCGTCGTCGGAGTTCTCCACGCCGGGGGTCTCGTCCGTCACCGTCTGTACTTCCTTTCCACGCCGCTGGGCGTGTCACTTCGTCTCGTGGGCCACCGTCTCGACGCGGGACGTCGCAGGGCGCCGTGGGGCACTCCTGCGACGGCCCCGGTCAGATGTCGAGGAACCGCACGTCCTTGGCGTTGCGCTGGATGAAGGTGCGGCGGGACTCGACGTCCTCGCCCATGAGCACCGAGAAGATCTCGTCGGCCGCGGCCGCGTCGTCCATGGTGACCTGCAGCAGCGTCCGGTGGTCCGGGTCCATCGTGGTGTCCCAGAGCTCGGAGTAGTCCATCTCGCCGAGGCCCTTGTAGCGCTGGATGCCGTTGTCCTTGGGGATCCGCTTGCCCTGCGCGGCGCCGGCCTCCAGGAACGCGTCGCGCTCCCGGTCCGAGTACACGTAGTCGTGCGGGGCGTTGCTCCACTTGATCCGGTACAGCGGCGGCTGCGCGAGGTACACGTGGCCGTGCTCGATCAGGGGTCGCATGTACCGGAACAGCAGCGTCAGCAGCAGGGTGCAGATGTGCTGGCCGTCGACGTCGGCGTCGGCCATGAGCACGATCTTGTGGTACTTCAGCTTCGAGATGTCGAAGTCCTCGCCGATGCCCGTGCCGAAGGACGTGATCAGCGCCTGGACCTCGGCGTTGGACAGCGCCTTGTCCAGGCGGGCACGCTCGACGTTCAGGATCTTGCCGCGCAGCGGCAGGATCGCCTGGTTGTGCGGGTTACGGCCACGCACCGCCGAGCCGCCGGCCGAGTCGCCCTCGACGATGTAGATCTCGCACTCGTCGGGGAACCGCGACTGGCAGTCCTTGAGCTTGCCCGGCATGCCGCCGCCGTTGAGGATGCCCTTGCGGCGGGTCGCCTCGCGCGCCTTGCGCGCCGCGATCCGGGCCTGCGAGGCCTGGATCGCCTTGCGGATGACGTCGCGGGCCTCGTTCGGGTGCGCGTCGAACCAGTCGACGAGCTGCTCGCGGACCACGCGCTGCACGAAGGTCTTGGCCTCCGTGTTGCCGAGCTTGGTCTTGGTCTGGCCCTCGAACTGCGGCTCGCCGAGCTTCACGGAGATGACGGCGGTCAGCCCCTCGCGGATGTCGTCACCCGTGAGGTTCTCGTCCTTCTCCTTGATGATCCCCTTGTCCCGCGCGTAGCTGTTGACCAGCGTGGTCATCGCCGCGCGGAAGCCCTCCTCGTGCGTGCCGCCCTCGGTGGTGGAGATCGTGTTGGCGAACGTGTGGACCGACTCGCTGTACGCGCTGGTCCACTGGAGCGCGACCTCGACCGAGATCTTGCGCTCGGTGTCCTCGCTCTCGAACGAGATGACGTCGGGGTGGATGAGCTCCACCCGCTTCGCCGAGTTGAGGTGGTGCACGTAGTCCATGAGGCCGTCGTCGTACTTGAACGTGACGGTGCGCCAGGCGCCCGCGTCCGGGGACGCGCCCTCGACGTCCGGCGTGCCGTCGGCTCCCGCGACCTCCTCGACGCCGTCGGCCGTCACCTCGGGCTCGGCGCCCGTGACCTCGTCCGTCGCGGACGAGTGGCCGGCGCGCTCGTCGGTGAGCGTGATCTTCAGGCCCTTGTTGAGGAAGGCGTACTGCTGGAACCGGGCACGCAGCGTCTCGAAGTCGTACTCGGTCGTCTCGAAGATCGACCCGTCGGCCCAGAACGTCTGCGTGGTTCCGGTGTGCTCGTCGGGGCCGAGCGGCTCGAGCTTCTCGACGCCGGTGATCGGGTTGCCGCCGTCGGTGTACTCCTGGCGCCAGTTGAACCCGTCGCGGCGCACCTCGGAGATGAACCGGTAGCTCAGCGCGTTCACCACGGACATGCCGACGCCGTGCAGGCCGCCGGAGACGGCATAACCGCCGCCGCCGAACTTGCCGCCGGCATGCAGGATCGTCATCACGACCTCAAGCGTTGGCTTGCCCTCGGTCGGGTGCATGGCGACCGGAATGCCTCGGCCGTCGTCGGTGACTCGCACTCCACCGTCGGCCAGGAGGCGCACGTCGATCTCGGTGGCGTGGCCCGCGAGGGCCTCGTCCACAGCGTTATCCACAATCTCGTACACAAGGTGGTGGAGCCCACGCTCACCGGTCGATCCGATATACATGCCCGGTCGCTTACGAACGGCCTCGAGACCTTCCAGGACTGTGATGTTCCCGGCGTCGTAGCCGCCGTCGATTCGCTCTGTCACGGGCGGGGTTGCTCCTCGTCTTTCAGGCACACGATGTGCACGACGACGGACGTACCAGCTGCTGCGCGAGCGGCTCGGACCAGGTGAGGTCCATGCCGTGCTCGGGTGCCACGTACGGTCCGACGGCTCGTCGGTGCTCAGCGTTCCGGGTCCTCAGGACGTTCCTGGGAACCCGGCGCGGTTGACCCCCTCATACTACCTTCTGAGCGGCGAAAACCCGGGATCCTGGGGTGTTTGTAGCCACTCCTCCACAACCTTTCTCCACAGGGTGATTTCTGGGGCCCTGGAGCGGTTCCCGAACGGCCTCCGAAGCCTCGGTCCAGCCCTCTCCGGAGGTCCGGTCCGGGTGTCCGGCCCCGTCCTCGGACGGCCCCGGTCGTCGACCTCGGCGACGCCGCTCCGGACGACTCGTCGAGAGCGCGTCCCGGCATACGATTCCCCTTCGGATCGTCATGTCGCCGTCTGTTGAAGGTCAGAAAATTTGCACGCAGAAGGTGACATTTCGTTGATTTGTCGTTTTCTGCTCTAATAGCGCCGACCGGTCACATGCGCGCGCACGCGCACTCTCACTTCGAAGGGCTACAGAGTGAAGAAGCTTCTCGCCGGCGGAACTCTCGCCATCCTGGCATTCGGCGGCATGATTGCCAGCGCCGCACCCGCTTCCGCACACACGCCGAGCGTCTCCGCAGACTGCGGTTTCGTGAACGTTGATCTCAAGTACTACAACGGGGCCAAGGTCACCGTCGTTATCGACGGCCAGACGGTCGAGGACACCGAGTTCTCCAACGGCTTCCAGAAGCTCTACCCGGACCTCGCGCTCGACAAGGCGCACGAGTGGACCGTCAGCGTCGACGCCTATGACGGCCAGGGCGGCACGCAGTACGACTGGTCGGAGTCCGGCTCGATCGGTGTCTGCCAGACGCCCCCGCCCGCCGAGGTCGTCACCCCCGTGATCCCCGAGGCCGTGGCCGGTTGCGCCGCCAGCCTGGACGACGTGGTCATCCCGGACAGCACCGAGGCGATCACCTACACCAAGACCGAGGCCGGCATCGTCGCCACGCTCACCTCGGAGGAGTACACGTTCCCCGAGGAGCTCGGTGCCTACCAGCTCCAGGAGGACGGTTCGGCACTGCTGCCGACCGAGCTCATCGTGATCGAGGATGAGTGCGCCGAGCCCGAGCCGGAGCCGTCGCCGTCCGTCGAGCCCAGCGAGGCGGCCTCCGTGCCGCCCGCCGCCGAGCCCTCCGCGTCGCCCAGCCCCGAGGCTGAGGAGACCGAGGAGCTCGCCGCGACCGGTGCGACCGTCGGTGGCGCCATCGCGTTCGCCGCGCTCCTCGCGCTCGGTGGCGTCGCCCTGGTCTGGGCCCGCAAGCGGATGCAGCAGAACGCCTGATCAAACAGCTCCTGGCTGACGCTACGGCGTAGCTGAGCGACGAAGGGCTCCCCGGCTTCGGCCGGGGAGC
>NZ_JBHWZO010000186.1:0-12374 GCF_042728455.1 Promicromonospora sp. NPDC060204 | reverse complement strand
CAGCATTGCTGCGGTGAATACGTTCCCGGGCCTTGTACACACCGCCCGTCACGTCACGAAAGTCGGTAACACCCGAAGCCGGTGGCCCAACCCCTCGGGGAGGGAGCTGTCGAAGGCTACCGACCACCCACCACGTCCGCCACGTGCGAGAACCACGTCTCGCGGCCGCCGCCGTCGTGGCCCACCGAGTTGAAGTACTCCCAGCCGAAGACGCCACCGAAGTCCGGGTGCCGGTCCACCAGGGTGCCGACTGTGGCGTCGAAGGTGGACCAGTCCACGTACCCGCTGCAGTTGCCGGGGTTGGTGACGGTGCCCGCCACGACGCGGCCCGGCGTGAACCCGTTGGCGAGGATCTGGTCATAGACCGTGGTGGTGCGCAGGTCGCCCCAGCCGCAGTAGAACTGCGTGTTGTACCAGTCGATCCGGTCGCCGGCCTGGCGCTCCAGCTCGGCGTAGGAGAAGCCGCCGGAGAAGCTCGTCCGGCCGGCCATGTCGGTCGCCACCGGCGTCAGGGTCACGATGAAGTCCGGGCCGAAGTCGGCGCGCAGCGCGTCGATCAGGTGGACCGTGTCCGCCAGGGAGAACGTCTCTTCGATGTCGAGGTCCACGCCGTCCAGGCCGTAGGTGCGCAGGAAGTCGCGCAGCACCGGGTAGAACCGGTCGAAGTCCTCGCGCAGGTAGCGGTAGGTGCCCGGCGCGGCCCCGCCGAGGAACGCGCTGACCTTGACGCCCTGGTCCTGCATGGTGGCCAGGTCGTCCCACATGACGCCGAGCTCGGCGTGGTCGGCCGGGATGTCGTTGACCGTCAGCGATGCGTCGGAGTTCAGGTGGATCGCGCCGACGTTCACGTCGGTGACCGAGCCGAGCAGCGGCTTGGGGTCCACGTAGCGGCGGACGCCGTCCGAGCCGGTCTCGTAGATCGTCTGGTAGAAGGCGAGCACCCGGTGGTCGGCGTCGGCGGCCGACGCCGGCTCCTGGGTAGGTTCGGGCTCCAGGGCGGTGGCCGCGGGGCCCGCCGCGGCGGTCAGTGCCAGCAGGCCGGCCGTCAGCGCGGCGCCGAGTCGGACGAGCGAACGGGACATCGGTGGCTCCCTCTCTCCAGGCGGTCTCGTGCCGGTGCTCCGCCGAAGCGCGGCTGAGCACCCCTGGGACCGTAGGCGGCGCCTTCGCCGTCGGACAAGGAGGGCGGCCGGACCATGGGGATATCCCTCATGCCGCGCGCTGAACGTCACTCAAACGAGCGGCCCCGGGGAGACAGCCGAGGCCGGGCTCCCCGACGGGAGCCCGGCCTCGGTCGTGTGCTGCTGGATCAGGCCGCGACGGCGGCGCGGAGCTTGGCGCCCAGCTCCTCGTCGACGTTCGTCCAGTACTGGAAGAAGCGCTCACGGATCTCGGCGATCGTGATGGACTGGCCCTGGCCGGTCAGGGTCTCCAGCAGACGGGCCTTGGCGCCGTCGTCGTAGACCTCGCGGTAGAGCGTGCCCGGCTGCACGAAGTCGCCGTCCTCGCTGTGCAGCGTGGCGGCCGTGCGCACCAGCTCGCCGTCCGACTCCCAGGCGCCGTCGTGCCCGCGGGCCGGGTCGGCGACGGGGCCGCCGAACGAGTTCGGCGCGTAGTTGGGCGTGCCCACCTCGTTGAAGTGGTGGCGCTGCGAGCCGTCCTGCGAGTAGTTGTGCACCGGCGCGGCGTGCGGCTGGTTCACCGGCACCGACTGGTAGTTGGTGCCCACGCGGTAGCGCTGCGCGTCCGGGTAGGAGAACACGCGGGCCATCAGCATCTTGTCGGGCGAGATGTCGGTGCCCGGGACCTGGTTGGCCGGGGACAGCGCGATCTGCTCGATCTCCGCGAAGTGGTTCTTCGGGTTCCGGTTCAGCGTGAAGTGGCCGAAGTGGATCAGCGGGTAGTCCGCGTGCGGCCAGACCTTCGTCAGGTCGAACGGGTTGAACCGGTACGTCTTCGCGTCGTCGTACGGCATGACCTGGACCTTGATGTCCCAGACCGGGTTGTCGCCGCGCTCGATCGCCTCGTACAGGTCGCGACGGTAGTAGTCGGCGTCCGCACCGGCGATCTTCTCGCCCTCCTCGCCGCTCAGGAACTTGACGCCCTGGCGGGAGATGAAGTGGTACTTGACCCAGAACTTCTCGCCCGCGGCGTTGGTCCACAGGTAGGTGTGCGAGCCGTAGCCGTTCAGCTCCCGCCACGAGGCCGGCAGGCCGCGGTCGCCCATGAGGTAGGTGACCTGGTGCGCCGACTCCGGCGACAGCGTCCAGAAGTCCCACTGCATGTCGGCGTCGCGCAGGCCCGACCACGGCAGGCGCTTCTGCGAGTGGATGAAGTCCGGGAACTTGATCGCGTCGCGGATGAAGAACACCGGCGTGTTGTTGCCGACGATGTCGAGGTTGCCCTCGGTCGTGTAGAAGCGCAGCGCGAAGCCGCGCACGTCGCGCCAGGTGTCGGGGGAGCCCATCTCGCCGGCGACGGACGAGAAGCGCAGCGCCACCTCGCCCTTCGCGCCCGGCTGGAAGGCCGCCGCACGCGTGTACTGCGACACGTCACCGGTGATCTCCCACTCACCGAAGGCGCCGCCGCCCTTGGCGTGCACGATGCGCTCCGGGATGCGCTCGCGGTTGAACTGGGCGAGCTTCTCGACCAGGTAGCGGTCGTGGAGGACCGTGGCGCCGTCGGCGCCGACGGTCAGCGAGTGCGCGTCACTGGCGACCGGCGTACCGGTCTGCGTGGTGGTGTAGGGAGTAGTCATTCAGACGTGCCTTCCTCTGCTGCTGCTTGCGGGGGTTCTTGCGGGGTTCCAGCGGGGCTGGAAGGTCTGTGGGGTCAGGGCTGCGTCGCGGGGCCGACGGCGGAGTCGCCGACGGCGGAGTCCTTGCCGCGGCAGTCGGGACACAGGCCCCAGTACGTCACCTCGGCGGTCTCGACCACGAAGCCGTGGTCGTCGCTCGGGGTGAGGCAGGGCGCGTGGCCCACCGTGCAGTCCACGTCGCCGATGGCGCCGCAGGAGCGGCAGACGATGTGGTGGTGGTTGTCGCCGGTGCGGCGCTCGTAGCGGGCGGGATGCCCGGCGGGCTCGATGCGGCGCAGGAGCCCGGCGTCGGTCAGCGCGTGCAGGAGGTCGTAGACCGCCTGCACGGAGACGGTGCCGAGCTCGGAGCGGACCGAGCCCAGGACGGCGTCGGCCGTGGCGTGCTGGTTCTCGCCCACCGCGCGCAACGCCGCCACGCGGGCGGCGGTCACGCGCAGGCCGGCGCCCCGGAGGAGGTCCTCGGGCGACGCGGCGGGGGCGGTGGACGTCATGACCAGCAGTCTAGGCCCTAAACTGGAATCGTTCCAGTTGAGTCGGGCAACAGGTTTCGCCCGCCGGAACGAGGGCGGCCCACCTCACACCCGGCCGCGTGGCGGGCGCTCTCTTCCTCCTGGTATCGTTGAGGGACGACCGACCCGGTGTGAGCCGGGTGCGCAAAGTGGATTCCATCCCACCCGAGTCACGACGGTGCACCGCAAGGTGCCGACAGAGTCCGGGTCCTTGGTCGGGTACGAAGGTCCGGCGTTGCTGTTGCCGGGCCCGCGTGTCCTTTCCTCGTGATGGCCTCCACCTGTGTTCAGGGCGGGGGCCATTTCCCGTTCCTGGTGGTCCATCAACGACTTCTTAGGAGCATCACCATCACCGAGCCTCGCATCAACGACCGGATCCGTGTCCCCGAGGTCCGACTCATCGGTCCTGGCGGGGAGCAGGTCGGCGTGGTTGCCACGGCGGTCGCCCTGAAGCTCGCCCAGGACGCTGACCTCGACCTCGTCGAGGTCGCGCCGGACGCCCGCCCGCCCGTCGCCAAGCTCATGGACTTCGGCAAGTTCAAGTACGAGTCCGACATGAAGGCGCGAGAGGCCCGGCGCAACCAGGCGAACACGGTCCTCAAGGAGATCCGTTTCCGCCTCAAGATCGACCCGCACGACTACGGCACCAAGAAGGGCCACGTCGAGCGGTTCCTCTCGGCCGGCGACAAGGTCAAGGTCATGATCATGTTCCGCGGCCGCGAGCAGTCGCGCCCGGAGATGGGTCGTCGCCTGCTGGAGCGCCTGGCGGAGGATGTCGCCGATCTCGGTTTCGTCGAGTCCATGCCCAAGCAGGACGGCCGCAACATGACCATGGTCCTCGGGCCGGTCAAGAAGAAGGCGGACGCCAAGGTCGAGCAGCGCAAGCGCGCTACCGAGATCAATGCGGGCCGGATGACCAAGTCGGAGGCCAAGGCGCAGGCGCGTGCGGTCGACGAGCCCGACGCGGACCTGGTCGAGGACCAGCTCGCCGAGGACCAGGTCGACGAGACGGTCGAGACCGTCGTCGAGGAGCCCGCCGTCGAGACCGCTCCGGAGCCCGCTGAGGTGCCGGTCGCGGAGGCGGAGCCCGAGCCGGTCGTCGAGCCCGAGCCCGTCGTCGAGCCTGAGCCCGTCGCCGTGGCCGAGCCCGAGCCCGAGCCCGAGCCCGTCGTCGAGCCTGAGCCTGTCGCCGAGACGCCTGCCCCGGCAGCGCCGAAGCCGGCCGTCAAGCCTGCGGCAAAGGCTGCCTCCAAGCCGGCAGCGAAGCCCGCCGCCAAGGCAGCTCCGAAGCCGACCCCGGCCCCCAAGCCGGTGCCGAAGCCCGTGGCTCCCAAGCCGCGTGCGCCGCGCAAGGCCGGCTGAGGACGAGGTCCCCAAGACCACCACGACACCGGGCCGGCTGACCGGCCCAGGTACACGTCGCCGTTCCAGCAACGGTCGACCGACATGAGGAGAGACGGCAGTCATGCCGAAGAACAAGACGCACTCCGGCTCCAAGAAGCGGTTCCGGGTCACGGGTAGCGGCAAGGTCATGCGCGAGCAGACCAACGCCCGCCACTACCTCGAGCACAAGTCCAGCCGTCGTACGCGTCGTCTGGCCGTGGACCAGGTCGTCGCGCCTGCCGACGTCAAGAAGATCAAGAAGCTGCTCGGTAAGTGACCCCCGTGGCGCGCGCCTGACGCGCGCCGCCCGGAACCCTTCCAGCCCCGAAGTAACAAGGAGTCTCACGTGGCACGCGTGAAGCGGGCAGTAAATGCCCAGAAGAAGCGCCGTACGACCCTCGAGCGCGCCGCCGGTTACCGCGGCCAGCGCTCGCGCCTCTACCGGAAGGCGAAGGAGCAGGTCACCCACTCGCTCGTCTACGCCTACCGTGACCGGAAGGCGCGCAAGGGCGACTTCCGCAAGCTGTGGATCCAGCGCATCAACGCTGCGTCCCGCGCGGAGGGCCTGACCTACAACCGCCTCATCCAGGGCCTCAAGGCCGCTGGTGTCGAGGTCGACCGCCGCATGCTCGCCGAGCTCGCGGTCAACGACGTGGCCGCGTTCAACGCCATCGTCAAGGTCGCCAAGGACGCGCTGCCGGCGGACGTCAACGCCCCGGCCGCTGCCTGAGGTTGAGCATCTCACCGGACGCCCGGACAGTGTCCTCCTCGGAGGCATCCGTGCCGCTTGACGTGACGCTCGCGAATCCGCGAGCCGACCGGGTCAAGCAGGTGCGGTCACTGTCCGGGCGTTCGGCGCGCTCCCGGCACGGTCTGTACCTGGTCGAGGGCCCCCAGGGGGTCCGCGAGGTCGTCCGGCACGCCGCGTCGTCGGTCCGGGACGTCTACCTGACGCCGTCGGCCGCCTCGCGCTACACCGAGATCGTCGGCGACGCGCGTGCGGCCGGGGTGTTCCTGCACGTCGGCACCCCGGAGGTGCTCGACGGGATGAGCGCGGACGCCCAGGGTGTGCTCGCTGTCGTCCGCACCACCGCGCCCTCGCTGCGCGAGGCGCTCGACGCCAGGGACCCGGAGCGCGCCGGCCGACCGCTCCTGGTCGCGGTGCTGGCCACAGTTCGCGACCCCGGGAACGCCGGCACCGTGATCCGCGCCGCGGACGCCGCCGGCGCCGACCTCGTGGTGCTCGCGGGGGAGAGCGTGGACGTGCACAACCCCAAGGTGGTGCGCTCCACCGCGGGGTCGCTGTTCCACCTGCCCGTGGTGACGGGCCTGCCGCTGGACGCCGCGCTGGCGGAGCTGCGCGCCGCAGGGTGCCAGGTCCTCGCTGCTGACGGCACCGGCCCGTTCGACCTGGACGACCTGCTCGACGACGCCGGCAGCGGTACCGCCCCGGACCTCGCCGGGCCCACGGCCTGGGTGTTCGGCAACGAGGCCTGGGGCCTGCCGGAGGCCGACCGGGCCCTGGCCGACGCCGTGGTGCGCGTGCCGATCCGGGGCCGGGCGGAGTCGCTCAACCTGGCGACCGCTGCGACGGTCTGCCTGTACGCGAGCGGCAGGGCGCAGCGCTGAGGCTGCCCGACGCCGCCGCCGACGTCTGGGGCGCGTGGGGCCACGTGCTGCGGCCCGCCGCCCTGGCGCTGGTCGTCGCTGTCCTGGCGATCCGGCTGCTCGTGCGGGTCCGACGCCTGCGGGGCGTCCCGCACGCCCGCGCCTGGCGGCACTCCGTCGCCGAGGTCGGTTTGGTCGTGGGCACGGCGCCGTGGGTGTGGATGATCCTCACGCCCCGGCCCGGTGAGCGCGGCCTCTCGCTCGTCCCGTTGCAGGACCTCGCCGACCAGCTCTCGGGGCCGGTCCCCGCGGCGGTGGTGCAGGTGGGTGGGAACCTGCTGGTCCTCGCCGCGCTCGGCTTCTTCCTGCCGGTGCGGTTCCGGTTGGTGCCGGGATCGGTCGGGCGCGGCGGTTCGCGCCAGCGCGTCGCGCCTGGGGCCCGGCCCGGGCATGGGCCGCGGACCGTGGTGGTGCTCGCCCGGGTCGCCGTCGTGCTCCTCGGGGTGGCCGTGACCGTGGAGGTGCTCCAGTACGTGCTGCGGCTCGGTCGGGTGACCTCCGTGGACGACGTGCTGGTGAACGTCGCGGGCGGCCTGATCGCTGCGCTGTGCTCCCGCCGGTGGTGGGCGGACCGTGCGCCGCTCGGCGGGCGCTGAGGACGCCCGAGCGGGTGACTCTTGCGTCCTGGCGTATCGCGTCGCGACGCGGTCACCTACCGTGGGGCAGATGAGGTACATGCCTGATCTGAACCGCATCAGCGAGGCACTGACCGGAGCGTTCGGCGTGCGGCAGGTGTACGGAGAGCCGATCGAGCGCGACGGGACCCTCGTGATCCCGGCCGCCCGCGTGGCGACCGGCGGAGGCTCGGGTGGCGGAGGCGGCAGCGAGCCGGGCGGCCACCACGGCACGTCCGGCGACGCCACGGCCGGTGACGCCGAGGGTGAGGCCGGGTCGGCCACCGACGCCGAGGCGGAGGGCGAAGCGGGCGCCCTCGGCGAGGGTGGCGGCGGCGGGTTCGGCTTCGGCCGGCGCGCCGAGCCGGCGGGCGCCATCGTCGTGGACGACCAGGGCGTGCGCTGGGTGCCCGCCGTCGACGTGAACCGGATCGTCCTCGGGGGCCAGATCGCGTTCGTGCTCGCGGCCGTCGTGGTCGCATGGGCCGTCACGCGCCGCCGTCGTCGTCGGTGAGAAATGGGCTCCCCGCGGCGGGGGCCCGCCCCTAGGATCGTCAGGTGCGGTTGTTCACGGCGGTCATCCCGCCCCAGAGCGTCCTTGACCACCTCGGGCTTGCGATCGATGGCGTACCTGCCTCTCCGCGGTGGGTACCCCGCGAGAGCCTCCACATCACGCTCGCCTTCTACGCGGACCTCCCGGAGGGGACGGTTCCTGAGCTGCGCGACGACCTGTCCGACGTCGCGCGCAAGCACGGTCCCCTCGACCTGCGCCTGCGCGGTGCCGGGTCGTTCGGGGCGCGGGTCCTGTGGATCGGCGTCGACGGCGGCACCGAGGCCCTGAAGGACCTGGCCACCGACTGCCTGGCGGCGTCCCCGCGCGAGGTGCCCGACGACGTGAAGCCGCACCGGGCACACGTCACCGTGGCGCGCGCCCGCGCCGGGCAGGTGAAGCCGCCGCGCGGCCGGGACCGCTGGGGCAAGCGGGCCGGTGCCGAGCCGCGCTCGGCGCTGGAGCCCGCTGCCCAGGCGCTCTCCGTGTATGCCGGGCCGGCGTGGACCGCCGACTCGTTCGCGCTCGTCGAGTCTCACCCGGGGGAGGGCCCCCAGGGCGGTCCGCGGTACGAGGTCGTGGAGACCTGGGCGCTCGAGGGCTGACCGGCCCCGGGCGGGTCGGGTGCCGTCTCCACGGCCGGGACCAGGGCCGCCCCGGCCGTGGAGACATGGCTGTTCGAGGTGCCGTCGCTCGGTGGACCGGACGCGCCAGGGAAGAGGCCGTGGCAACGGCCCGCGCGTCCCGTTCACCCTGCACTCGCACTCGAACATGTGTTCCACATTAACGCACTGTTTCGCGATGCGCCACCGATCATGGTCAAGAACGCTCCGACTCGGTGATCCGAGAGCAAACGCACTAAACGGGCAGGTTGGCTCGCGCTGTGGTGCGAGGCTATGCCCGCTCACCGACACGGAGAAAAAGTGTGCCAAGCGCACGAACCGTAGCGCCCCGAATCGCGTTGCCGGGTCGCGGCGCGGCATGGAATGATGTCGCCATGCAGCTGCTGACCCGCCGATTTATGCGGCCCGCCAAGGGCCGTGCGGCGAGCGCTGCGCGCGGGCGCTGAGCTGCCCTGTGGACAACGCGTCCTGAGCCCTGGCGGGCACCTAGACTTCAGATGCCGGCACGGGTCCCCACGCAGGGACCGGGCCGGCTCCCGAATCCGCCAGGAAGGCAAGCATGTCCACGCCCGATGAGAAGGCACCCATCGATCCGCTCGACGAGGCGGCACTCGACGCCGCGGTCAAGTCCGCTCTCGACGACATCGCGAAGGCCGGCGACCTCGAAGCGCTGAAGGCCGTCCGCACGCAGCACACGGGGGACCGCAGCGCCCTGGCCCTCGCCAACCGGGGGATCGGCGCACTGCCGGGACCCGACAAGGCGAAGGCCGGCAAGCTCGTGGGCCCCCGTCGCGGCCGGATCAACCAGGCGATCGCCGCCCGCCAGTCGGAGCTCGAGGCCGAGCGCGACGCCCACGTGCTGTTGGAGGAGACGGTCGACGTCACCCTTCCGGTGCGGCGTGCGACGACCGGCGCCCGGCACCCGATCGAGCTGGTCCAGGAGCGGATCGCCGACTTCTTCGTGGGCCTCGGCTGGGAGATCGCCGACGGCCCCGAGGTCGAGGCCGAGTGGTTCAACTTCGACGCCCTGAACTTCGGCCCGGACCACCCCGCCCGCCAGATGCAGGACACGTTCTACGTGGCGGGGCAGGACGGCGCCGACTCGAACCTCGTGCTGCGCACGCACACCTCACCGGTCCAGGCGCGCTCCCTGCTGGAGCGCGGCGTGCCCCTGTACATCGCGTGCCCCGGCAAGACGTTCCGCACGGATGCGCTGGACCAGACCCACACGCCGGTGTTTCACCAGGTCGAGGGTCTCGCGGTCGACAAGGGGCTCACCATGGCCAACCTCGTGGGCACCCTGGACGCGTTCGCCCGGGCGATGTTCGGGCCGGAGGCCAGGACGCGCCTGCGCCCGGCGTTCTTCCCGTTCACCGAACCGTCCGCCGAGATGGACCTGTGGTTCCCGCAGAAGAAGGGCGGCGCGGGCTGGATCGAGTGGGGCGGCTGCGGCATGGTCAACCCGAACGTGCTGCGCGCCGCCGGCGTGGACCCGGACGAGTACACGGGCTTCGCGTTCGGCATGGGCATCGAGCGCACGCTCATGCTGCGCCACTCGATCGCGGACATGCACGACATCGTGGAGGGCGACGTGCGCTTCTCCACCCAGTTCGGGACGGAGATCTGAAGTGCCCCTCATCGTGAAGGACTGGCTCGCGGACCACGTCGAGCTGCCTGCGGACCTGACCGCCGAGCAGCTCGCGGCCGACCTGGTGAAGGTCGGCCTGGAGGAAGAGGCGATCCACGGCGCGGCCGTGACCGGCCCCCTGGTGGTGGGTCGCGTCCTCGAGATGACCCCCGAGCCGCAGAAGAACGGCAAGACCATCAACTGGTGCCGGGTCGACGTCGGACCCGAGCACAACGACGAGGAGGGCGCGCGCGGCATCGTCTGCGGCGCGCACAACTTCGGCGTGGGCGACTACGTTGCGGTCTCGCTGCCCGGCACGGTGCTGCCCGGCCCGTTCCCGATCGCCGCCCGCAAGACCTACGGGCACGTGTCCGACGGCATGATCTGCTCGGTCCGGGAGCTCGGCATCGGCGAGGACCACGACGGCATCCTGGTGCTGACGCGGCACGGTTTCGCCGAGGAGGACCTCACCCCGGGCCAGAGCGCGATCGCGCTCCTCGGCCTCGGGGAGGAGGTTCTCGAGATCAACGTGACCCCCGACCGCGGCTACGCGTTCAGCTACCGCGGCGTGGCCCGCGAGTACGCGCACTCCACGGGGGCCAAGTTCACCGACCACGGCCTGGCCACGGGTGCCGAGCCCGCGGCCACCCCGGACGGTTTCGAGGTGCGGGTGCAGGACGACGCGCCGATCAACGGCGTTGTGGGCTGCGACCGCTTCGTGACGCGCATCGTGCGGGGCATCGACCCGTCCGCGCCCACGCCCGCCTGGATGAAGCACCGCCTCGAGGGCTCCGGAATGCGGTCCATCTCCCTGGCGGTCGACATCACGAACTACGTGATGCTCGACCTCGGGCAGCCGCTGCACGCCTACGACCTGGCCCAGGTCTCGGCGCCGATCGTGGTCCGCCGGGCGACCGCCGGCGAGCGACTGACCACGCTCGACGACGTCGACCGGGCCCTGGACACCGAGGACCTGCTGATCACAGACTCGCCCGACGGCGCGGGCAGCCGCGTGCTCGGCCTGGCCGGCGTCATGGGCGGAGCGTCGTCCGAGGTCAGCGCGACCACCACCGACGTGCTCGTCGAGGCGGCGCACTTCGACCAGATCACGGTCGCCCGCACCGCTCGCCGGCACAAGCTCCCGAGCGAGGCCGCCAAGCGCTTCGAGCGCGGTGTCGACCCCCTGCTGCCCGCCGTCGCGGCACAGCGCGTGGTCGACCTGCTGGTCGAGCTCGGCGGTGGCGCGGCCGACGCCGCGGTGAGTGACCTCGACGAGACCGGGACGCCCGCCCCGATCGCGCTCAAGGTCACCGAGCCCACCCGGCTCTCGGGCGTCGAGTACACCCCGGAGCAGGTGCGCACCACGCTGGAGGAGATCGGTGCCAGCGTCGAGGCAGCCGGCGAGGGGGTGCTCACGGTCACGCCGCCGTCCTGGCGGCCCGACCTGACCGAGCCCGCCGACCTGGTCGAGGAGGTCGTGCGCATCCAGGGCTACGGCGAGATCCCGTCGGTGCTTCCCGCAGCCACGGGTGGCCGCGGGCTCACCGCCGAGCAGCGCACGCGCCGTTCGGTCGCGCGCGCACTGGCCGAGGCCGGGTTCGTCGAGACCCTCAGCTACCCGTTCGTGGGCACGCCCGAGTACGACGCCCTCGGCCTGCCGGCCGACGACCAGCGCCGTGTCTCGCTCCGCCTCGCCAACCCGATGGCGGACGACAAGCCGCTGATGCGGTCCAACCTGCTGGTCACGCTGCTGGAGACCGTGCGGCGCAACGTGTCGCGCGGGCTCACCGACCTCGCGGTCTACGAGATCGGGCTGGTCACCACCCCGGCGGAGGGTGCCCCCGTGGCGCCGACGCTGCCCGGCGGTGTGCGGCCCACCGACGAGCAGCTCGCGGCCCTCGCGGCGGCGGTCCCCGACCAGCCGCGCCGGGTCGCGGGTGTGCTGACCGGCAAGCGCGAGCTCGCCGGCTGGTGGGGCCCGGGCCGTGCCGCCGGCTGGGAGGACGCCCTGGAAGCTGCGCGCCTCGTGGCCGAGCGCGCGGGGGTCGACGTCGTCGTCTCCGGCGATCCCGACCGGATGCCCTGGCACCCGGGGCGTTGCGCGCGGCTCGAGCTCACGGACGGGACGCTCGTCGGTCACGCCGGTGAGCTGCACCCCAAGGTCGTCGAGGCGCTGGGGCTGCCCGCGCGGGCGGCGGCGTTCGAGGTGGACCTGACGGTCCTGGTCGCTGCGGCGTCGGGCGAGCCCGTCGTCGCCCGGCCGGTGTCGGCGTTCCCCGCGGCCAAGGAGGACTTCGCCTTCGTGGTCGACGGCGGCGTGCCCGCCGAGGCCGTGCGGTCGGCGATCGTGGCCGGGGCCGGCGACCTCCTGGAGGACATCGCCCTGTTCGACGTCTTCACCGGGGAGCAGGTGGGCGAGGGCAAGAAGTCGCTCGCGTACTCGCTGCGTCTGCGTGCGGCGGACCGGACGCTGTCCGCGAAGGAGGTCCGCGCGGTGCGCGACGCCGTCGTGGAGTCGGCGTCGGCCGAGGTCGGCGCGGTGCTGCGTGGCTGACGCGTCGGCGGCGGGCGCTCCCGTGGGC
>NZ_JBHWZO010000185.1:0-12456 GCF_042728455.1 Promicromonospora sp. NPDC060204 | reverse complement strand
GTCCCGGACTGCGGTCCGGGGCCCCGCCGCTCTGTGTCCCCGCGACGTCCCGGCGACGCGCGCGGATTCGACTCGGACACCGGCGGGAGGAACCGTTAGGCTGTTCCCCGCCCGCCGCCTTAGCTCAGCTGGTAGAGCTCCCGCCTTGTAAGCGGAAGGTCGTCGGTTCGAACCCGACAGGCGGCTCCAGAGGCCCGGGATCTCAACGATCCCGGGCCTTTTTGTCCGGGATCAGACGAACCGGCGCCGTCCGGCGAGTGCGCCGATGACCATCTGGGCCAGCAGCACCGCCAGGAGCATCGCCAGCGGCACCGCCCAGCCGCTCGTGACGTCGTGCAGCAGGCCGAACAGGAACGGCCCGAGCGCGGCGAAGAGGTACCCGAAGCCCTGCGCCATCCCGGACAGTCGCGCGGTGTCGGCGCCGGTCCGCGCGCGCAGCGCGATGACGGTCAGGGCGAGGGAGAACACGCTCATCCCGAGGCCCGCCAGGAGGCTCCACAGCAGCGGCGCCCAGGCCGGGGCCAGCATCAGCCCGGCCGTCCCGGCGACGCCCAGCACGCTGAGCGTGATGATCCACCCGCCCTGCCCGCGCCCGCGCGCGGCCAGCGGGGCGACGAACAGGCTGATCGGCACGGCGACCAGCGATACGAGGCCCATCAGCAGCCCGGCCTCGGAGCGCGGCACGCCGGCGTCCATCAGCACCTGCGGGAACCAGCCCATGGCCGCGTAGGCGTAGAAGGCCTGGAGGCCGAAGAACCCCGTGACGATCCAGGCCAGGCGGTTGCGCAGCAGCGAGCGGCCGCCGTCGACGGTCCCGGCGCGCCGCGGCGTCCGGCCGGTGCCGCGGGCCGCGAGGAGCCACACCAGCAGCGCGACGACGGCCAGTACTGTCCAGGCGCCCAGCGCCGGCCGCCAGCCGCCGAACGCGTCACCGAGCTGCGGCGTCACCGCCGACCCGAGCGCGCCGCCGCCCTGCAGGGCCGCCGTGTAGACACCGGTCATGACGCCGATGCGCGCCGGGAAGGAGTCCTTGATGACGACCGGGATCAGCACGTTGACCAGCGCGATCCCGGCGGTGGCGACCAGCGTGCCGCCGAGCACCACGGCCGGGCCGTCGAGCACGCGCAGCACGAGGCCGGCGGCTAGCGTGGTCAGCGCGATCGAGATGGCGGCGCCGATGCCGGCCCGGCGGGCGAGCAGGGGGGCCACGAGGCCCGCGCCGGCGAAGCACAGCGTCGGCAGCGTCGTGAGCACGCCCGCCCAGACCGCGGGGACACCCAGGTCGACGCGCATCTCCTCGAGCATCGGGCCGACGCCGGTGATGGCCGGGCGCAGGTTGAGGGCGACCAGCACCACGGCGACCGCGAGCAGCGCGCCGGCGGCGACCACACCCGGCGTCCGGGTCTCCACGGCGCCGTTCAGCTCGGGTCCCAGGGCGGATTCATGGTGGTCGACGCGCATGACCGCTACTCTGGCATACGTAGGATGATTGGATGAAAGGAATCCGCTGTGCCTTTGGCCACCACCCACCGGGCCGGCCTCGTCGACCAGGTCATCGAGCAGCTGCGGACCGCGGTCCGCGAGGGCGAATGGCCCGTCGGCGAACGCATCCCCACCGAACCCGAGCTCGGCGAGCAGCTCGGCGTCGGCCGCAACACCGTCCGTGAGGCCGTGCGCGCGCTCGCGCACACGGGCCTGCTGGAGGTCCGTCAGGGTGACGGCACGTACGTGCGCGCCACGAGTGAGGTCTCCGGTGCGATCCGCCGGCTTGCCGGTTCGGAGCTCCGGGAGGTGCTGCAGGTGCGGCGCACCCTCGAGGTCGAGGGCGCCCGGCTCGCCGCCACCGAGCGGACCGAGGAGGAGGTCGCCGAGCTGCGCGCCCTGCTCGCCCGCCGCGCGACCGAGCTGGCCGAGGGCCGCTGGGAGGACTTCGCGCGCACGGACGCCGAGTTCCACTCGGCGGTCGTCCGGGCCGGGCACAACGGGCTGCTGACGGAGCTGTACCGGGGGCTGACGGAGGTCATCACGGCAAGCGTCGCCGCGACGTCGACGATCACGCCCGGCGCGGAGCACGCGCCCGAGATCGGCCACGAGGATCTGGCCGACGCCATCGCGCGGCGGGATCCGGACCGGGCCGTCGCCGAGGCCTGCGGTTTCCTGGACGAGCTCCTGGCCCGCGTCGAGAGCTCCTGAGCGGGTGCCCGCACACCCCCTGACCGAGGCCCGACGTGCGGCGGTGACCGCCGCCCTGTCCTGGGTCGCGGGCGGCGCCGTCGCGGTCCTCCACGAGCAGCACGTGGGTCACGACTGGGCCCCGGTCACGCGCCTCCGGCTCGACCGTGACCTGCTGGGAGTCGGGGCGTCCGTGATCGTCAAGCACCTCCGGGTGTCGGGGGAGGGCCACGGCGGCCCGCCCTACCTGCGGCGCGAGGCGGCCGGGTTGCGGACGGCGGCACGCAGCGGCGTCGCCCCGCGGCTGCTGCACGTCGACGACGGCGCGGGGTTCCTGCTCCAGGAGGACCTCGGCACCTGGCCGACCCTCCAGGACCACCTTCTGGGCGACGACCCGCCCGCCGCGACGGCCGCCCTCGTCGCCATGGCGACCGCCGTCGGGCGCCTGCATGCGACCACGACCGGTAGCGACGCCGAGCACCGGGACCTCCTCGACGCGTTCTCGTCCGACGTGACGAGCGGGGCGCTCTACGACCTCGGCGCGGACCACTGGGAGCGCGTCGAGCGGCAGTGCGCGGATCTCCGGCTGCCCGCAGGGAGGCCGGCTCGGGCGGCGGTGCTGCACCTGCTCGGCCGGGTGGCCGCGCGCGGGCCGCACACGGCGCTCGTGCACCTGGACCTGAACCCGACCAACGTGCTGATCACCGACGACGGCGCCCGGCTGATCGACTTCGAGGGATCCCGCATCGGGCACACCGGGATCGACGCGTGCTTCCTGCACTAACCGTTCCCGCACCACAGCAGCCCGTGGGGCGTGCTGCCGCCCGAAGCCGTCGAGTCCGCCGACGCGGCGTACCGTGCGGCGCTGACTGCGGCCGGCGCGGACCTGCCGGCCGCCGACCACGACCAGGTGCTCGCCGACGGGGCCGTCGTCGCGCTGCTCGGCAGGCTCGTCCGGCTGCCGCTGATCGCCCGGCCGGATCAGGCGCGGGCGGACGCTCGGCGGCGTCGAGGGCAGATCGTGCACCAGGTCGGGACCTGCGCGCGCCTGACGGAGCGTGCCGGAGGTCTGGCGCCGCTCACCGGGTGGCTCGGGTCGCTCGGCGAGGCGCTGACGCGGCGCTGGCCCGCGGCTGCGGCGTCACGAGCACCCGTGTTCCCCGCCT
The DNA here is from genome assembly GCF_042728455.1 of Promicromonospora sp. NPDC060204. NCBI lineage: Bacteria > Bacillati > Actinomycetota > Actinomycetes > Micrococcales > Promicromonosporaceae > Promicromonospora > Promicromonospora sp. NPDC060204. The sequence continues at coordinate 9,118 of NZ_JBHWZO010000185.1, read as the reverse complement.
TCTCGCGGTAGGCGCCGGGCCCCGCTCAGGCCCCGGGAGCCCCCGCCACGGCACGCACGAGGTGCTCCGCGACGGCGCGGCGCTGGGTCTCGGGCATCGACCGGTAGGCGAGCGACTCGAACATCCACAGCCCGTCGGCGGCGAGGCGGGCCACCAGCAGGGACATCGAGGCAGGGTCGGCCTCCGCGTCGTCGGGCACGGGCGCCCACCGCTCCAGCACCACGCTCCACGGGCCCGCCCACTCCGGACGCGTGGCGGCCTCCAGCATGAGCTGCAGCTCCGCCCTGGTCGCGGCCTGGGCGCTCACGCGGATGTAGGCGGCCAGCCGCTCGTCGGGGGTGAGCTGGTCGGCCGGGCGGCCGGCGTCGGCCTCCAGCGTGGCCTCCCAGCGCGCGGCCAGGTGCTCGTGGATGGCGACGAGCAGCCCCTCGCGGGAGGGGAAGTGGTACATGATCCCGCCGCGCGTCAGCTCTGCCTCGGCCGCCACGGAGTCGAACGTCACGGCCGTGACGCCCTCGCGCTGGACCAGGCGCACGGCGGATTCGAGGATGCGGTCGCGGTTGCTCGGTCGCACGGGGTCTCCTGCGGGGCGTCGCGGTCGGAGCGGTTCAGTGACCCGAACCGTAGGCGGAGGATGCCGATCCCGGCCCGTAGGCGCGGAGCAGCACTGTGGTGACGATAGCGCCGAGCGCCAGGACCGCGGCGCAGATCACCATGACCGCGAAGTAGCTGTTCCCGAACGCCTGGGACGCGGCGGCGAGCACCTCGGGGCCGGTGCCCGGGGCGGTCAGGGCGTCGGACATCGACCGGCCCGCCTCGACGGGGGCGCCGTCGGGCAGGCGGACCGTCGCGGTGTAGATGGTGGTCAGCAGCGAGCCGAGCAGGGCAACGGCGGCCAGGCTGCCGAACTCGTAGGAGACCTCCTCCACGGAGGAGCCCATGCCGGCCCGGCGGGCGGGCACGTTCCCGATGATCGCCGTGGAGGCCACCGACATCACCGCCCCCAGCCCCAGGCCCGTCACGAGCAGGCCGGCGAGCAGCATCCACTCGGTCCCGTGCTGCACGCCGTACAGCGTCCCCGCCACGCCGACGGCACCCACGGCCAGGCCGCCGCCGATCAGTACCCGCAGGCCCACCACGTGGAGGAACGCCCCGGCGAGGAGCGAGGACGGCAGCGAGCCGAGGGCGATCGCGGCCACCAGGAGCCCGGACTCCAGCGGGGTGAACCCGGCCACGAGCTGGAACCGCTGCGTCGTGGCGAGCTGCAGGCCGCCCATGGCGAACATGGCGATCGCCGCCGCCAGCACCCCGGACGAGAACGCGGCGTTGCGGAAGATCGACAGGTCGAGCAGTGGGAACGGCAGCCGCCGCTGCCGGCGGACGAAGACCCACCAGCCCACGACGGTCACGGCGGCCGCGCCGAGGACGACGGTCCCGGACCGGTCGGCGCGGGCGACCTCCTTGATGAGGACCACGAGCCCGACCAGCGTGACCAGGGCCTGGACGGACGAGACGAAGTCCCACCGGGTCGCGGGGTGCGGGTCGTCCTCCGGCGCGACGGCGAGCCCGACGATCACGGCCAGCAGGACCACCGGCACGTTGATCAGGAAGATCGAGCCCCAGGCGAAGTGCTCCAGCAGCACGCCGCCGACGATCGGCCCGAGGGCGCCGCCGACGACGGACAGGCTGCCCCACACGCTGATGGCGACGTTGCGCTCGCGCTCGTTGACGAAGGCCACCCGGATCAGGGCCAGCGTGGCCGGCATCATCGCCGCGGCGCCGACGGCGAGCAGCCCGCGCGCGGCGATCAGCACCTCGGGCGTGGGCGCGGTCGCGGCCAGGAAGGAGGCGAGCCCGAACACGACCAGGCCGGACACGAACATCCGCCGGTGCCCGAACCGGTCGCCCAGCGTGCCCGATCCGAGCAGGAGCCCGGTCATCACCAGCGGATAGGCGTTGATGATCCACAGGCTCTCGCTCCAGCTCGCGTCGAGCTCGCGCGTGAGGGTCGGCAGCGCCGTGTACAGGATCGAGTTGTCCAGCGTGATCAGCAGCAGACCGGTGCCGACCGTGACCAGAAGGGTCCAGCGCCGTCCGGTGCTCAGCCGGGACGTGCCCGCACTCAGCGGAGGGCTCATCGTCATGGTTGTAAATGTACCATCTAGAAGGTTAAGTTACGCGGCCAGGGTGGGGTGTGAAGACGGCAGAGGCTCCCCGGTGCGAGCACCGGGGAGCCTCTGAGATTCACCCTCGCAAGTGTAGGGCCGAGCGGGTGAACTACGCGCGCGGCCAGGCCCCCGGCGTCGGCCACTTCGCGGTGCGTCCGTCGCCGCTGGAGGTGCCAGTCAGGCGCCGCTTGACCCACGGGCCCACGTGCTGGCGCATCCAGGCGGCGTTGGCGCGCGCCGTCTCGCGGAAGGCCGCGGGCGGGGCGGCGTCGAGCGGCACGTCGTAGGCGGCGTCGTCCGGCTCGAGGTCGAGCGCGACCAGCGCGGCGTTCGCCACGCGCTGGTGCCCCTCGGGGGTGAGGTGGATGCGGTCGGAGGACCAGAGGCGCAGGTCGGCCAGGGCACGCATGCCCCACAGGTCCACCACGTGCGCGCCGTGGCGTCGGGCGATGGACCAGACGTTCGCGTTGAAGATGCCCACGCGGCCGTTGGTCCAGCTCAGCGCGGCGCCCGCCTTGAAGCCGGTGCCCATCAGCACGTCGGCGCCGGTGGCGCGGAGCTTAGCGACAGCGTCCTCCAGGGCGGCCGAGATCGCGTCGATGTCCGCCGTGGCGCGCAGGATGTCGTTGCCGCCCGCGACCAGGGAGACGAGGTCCGGCTGGGCGTCGAGGGTGACCCCGAGCTGCTCGGCGACGATCGGGCGCAGCTTGCGGCCCCGGATCGCGAGGTTCGCGTACTCCAGCGGCGCCTCGCCGGCCGCGATGCGGCGGGCCGAGAGCGCGGCGGCGAGGTTGTCCGCCCAGCCGCGCTGCACGTCCGGGGCGTCGGGATAGGGGTCCCACAGCCCTTCCGAGAAGGAGTCGCCCATGGCGATGTACCGCGCCCAGCGGACGGGGGCGGTCGCAGTGGGGGTCGTGGAGGGGCCTTCCGGTTCTGGGGTCGTCGCGCTCACGGTCCTCATTGTTGCGCCAACGCGGTGAAGAGTCGTCACAAGTGGGTGTGTCGGGCAGCACAGACGGTCGCTGTCAGTGGGTCCCGGTAACCTCCTGAGCGTGGAGACCATCGTGAACCCGACACCCCCTGCCGACGCCGCCGATGCCGCTGGCCGGCCCCCGTTGTCGCAGGTCATCGCGCCGGACTGGGCCGAGGCGCTGGCCGACGTCGAGCCCCGCATCCATGCGATGGGCGACTTCCTCCGAGCCGAGGTCGCCGAGGGGCGCACCTACGTCCCGGCGGGGGAGAACGTGCTCGCCGCGTTCAAGCGCCCGCTCGCGGACGTGCGCGTGCTGATCGTGGGCCAGGACCCGTACCCGACGCCGGGGCACGCCATGGGCCTGTCCTTCTCGGTGCAGCCGGACGTGCGGCCGGTCCCGCGCTCGCTGGTCAACATCTACAAGGAGCTGCAGGAGGACCTCGGCCTGCCGCTCCCGTCGAACGGTGACCTCCGGCCCTGGGCCGACCAGGGAGTCATGCTGCTCAACAGGACGCTGACCTGCCGCCCCGGTTCCTCCGACTCGCACGCCGGCAAGGGCTGGGAAGAGGTCACCGAGGCCGCCATCCGCGCGCTGGTGGCCCGTGGCGGGCCCCTCGTGGCGATCCTGTGGGGCGCGAAGGCGCGCAACCTCAAGGCGTGGCTGGGCGACGTCCCCGTGGTCGAGAGCGCGCACCCGTCGCCGCTGTCGGCGCGCAGCGGCTTCTTCGGGTCCAAGCCGTTCTCGCGGGCCAACGCGCTCCTGGAGCAGCAGGGCGCCCAGCCCGTCGACTGGCGCCTGCCGTAACGACCGGCCGCCCTTGGCGCCGGCGGACTCCCGGCGTGCAGACAACGTGAAAAGGACTCAGGTGAACGACAGGACAGTTCCTCCAACACTCGGGGGGACCGGCGAGACGCTGGTCGCCCACGTCGAGGCCCCCGCCGTCGCGGGCGCGGAGAAGGGGCTCTCCGACCGGGACCGCGAGATCCTCGCGTTCGAGCGCCAGTGGTGGAAGTACGCCGGCGCCAAGGAGGAGGCGGCGCGTGAGCTGTTCGGTCTGACGGCCACGCGGTATTACCAGGTTCTCAATACGCTCATCGACTCCCCGGCCGCCCTGGAGCACGACCCGATGCTGGTCAAGCGCCTGCGCAGGCTCCGCTCGACCCGGCAGCGAGCACGATCTACACGTCGTCTGGCGGATGAGAACCACTGAGAAGGCACCGATCCGTCACAACAACCCGCTACTCTCTCTGCCGTGACGAAGAGTGGCTACCCCTACCCGCCCGACGAGTTCGACGTCGCTGTCCCCGGGGGCGCACCGGTGGGTGTGCACCGTGCACCGCGCAGCGGTTGGAGCTCGGCCTGGCCGTTCCTGCTGGTCGCCGTAGTCTGCGCCGCCGTGGCGTGGGGCGGCATCACACTGCTCTCCGGCGGGGGTGACGAGCCGGCGGACGCTTCCGGCGACCCCTCGACCTCGGCCTCGGTGCCCGTCTCGCCGTCCCCCTCGGCCTCGACGTCGGGTGAACCGTCGGGCGAGCCCAGCGGTGAGCCGTCCGCGGAGACCGGCGGCGCTGCCGACCCGGCGGCGCTCAAGGCCGACGCAGACCTGACCGCCCAGGTGGCCGTGTACAACGTCGGCCAGGAGCAGGGTCTCGCCGGTCAGACCGCCGAGTACCTGGTGGGTCAGGACGTGGCCGGCGCGGCGCTGCGCGAGGAGCCGCAGACCCCGGACGGCGCGACCTACACGGAGAACACCGTTCTCTATGCCGCCGACCGTGCGCAGACGGCCGCCTACGTCGCGGCGCTGCTCGGTATCCCGGAGGCCAACATGGTCGAGTCGGCAGCGGTGACGGGCTCGCCCGAGGCTGTCTGGGTCGCCGTCGTGACCCGTCCCTCGACGATGGGCTGACCTTCGGTTGGGTTTACCAGGCGGTACCACCATGTTGATATTCCTTGACAAGCGGCGGATTGCAGCCCTCTGACCTGGGCGTTCGCCATGCGCTTAATGCCGCATACCGGGCATAGAGGGTTCCCTGGTGTGAGACGGACCACTAGGCTCGAACCACCACGGGTCGACCGCATGGCCCGTGCAGAGGTACAAGGAGAACTACGCATGGCCCAGGGCACCGTCAAGTGGTTCAACGCCGAGAAGGGGTATGGCTTCATCACCCCGACCGCCGGCGGCCAGGACCTTTTCGTTCACTACAGTGCGATCCAGAGCGATGGCTACCGGTCCCTCGACGAGGGACAGGAAGTCGAGTACGAGGTGGGGCAGGGACAGAAGGGTCCGCAGGCAGAGCAGGTTCGTCCGGTCTGACTCGATGGGACGACGGGTGGGAACTGCCCACCCGTCGCCCGCCACCCCCCGAGGATGCTGGGACCCAGACCCCGGCGTCCGCACTGGACGGTCGACGACGACCGGTATCGCACCCTGTCGGACGACGATGCCCGACGCCACCGAGCAGCCGCCCCGTACCGCGGCTGCTCGCTCTGGTTCCCGCCTGGCGCCCCCTGCCCGGCGAGCACCCGTGATTCGATGGGGTGCGTGACGCTCCTCGACGCAGTGGTGGTGGGCTCCGGGCCGAACGGCCTGGCGGCCGCGGTGACGCTCGCCCGCGCGGGCCTGGGCGTCCGTGTGCTGGAGGCACAGCCGACGATCGGCGGCGGCGCGCGCACGCTCCCCGTTCCCGAGCTCGACGACGACCTGCTCTTCGACCTCTGCTCCGCCGTGCACCCCATGGCCTGGGCCTCGCCGTTCTTCCGGGCCTTCGACCTGCCGGCGCACGGCGTCGAGCTCGTCGCGCCCGAGGTCGCCTACGCCCAGCCACTCGCCGGCGACCGCGCGGGCATCGCGTGGCGCGACCTGGCCCGGACCGCCGACGGCCTCGGGGTCGACGGCGACGCCTGGCGCGACCTGATCGGCCCCCTCGCCGAGAGCTGGCGACAGGTGACCGCGCTCGCGCTGGGGGACAAGCGGACCGTGCGCGGCATGCTGGAGGGCGTGCGCGACCACGGCGCGCACGCGTCGGAGACCTGGGGCCTGGCCTCCCTCGTCCGGCCGGGCCTGCGGTTCGGCGCGGCGCTCCTCGAGCAGGGCGGCCCGCGCTGGGAGCGGCGGTTCCTCACCGAGGAGGCGAAGGCCCTGCTCACCGGCGTCGCGGCGCACGCCATCACGCCGCTCCCGTCGTACGCGGGGGCGGGTACGGCCCTGCTCCTCGCGGCCCTCGCGCACGCCGACGGCGGATGGGCCGTGCCGGTGGGCGGTTCGCAGGCCATCACCGACGCCCTGGTCCGTGACCTCCGGGCGCACGGCGGCACCGTCGAGACGGGCCGCCCGGTCGACGCCTGGCACGACCTCCCGCCCGCCCGCGCCGTGTTCTTCGATACCACGCCGACCACCGTGCTGCAGGTCCTGGGGGAGCGGATCCGGGCGCCGCGCCGCGCAGCCCTGCGCAGGTTCCGGTACGGCAACGCGGCCGCCAAGGTCGACTTCGTCCTGTCGGGCCCGGTCCCCTGGGCGGCGCCCGACGTCGGGCGTGCGTCGACCGTGCACGTGGGCGGGTCGCGCGGGGAGATGGTGATCGCGGAGGACGCCGTCGCGCACGGGGTGCATCCCGACCACCCGATGGTGCTGCTCAGCGACCCGGGCGTCGCCGACCCCGGCCGGGTGCGGGGCGCCAGGCGGCCGCTGTGGACCTACGCCCACGTGCCCGCCGGCTCGCCGCACGACGTCACCGAGGCGGTCACACGGCAGATCGAGCGCTTCGCGCCGGGCTTCCGCGACGTCGTCGTCGGCGCGCGGTGCATCCCCGCCGACCAGATGCAGCGCCACAACCAGAACTACCCGGGCGGCGACATCTCCGCGGGCGCCGCGAGCATGTGGCAGATGGTCGCGCGGCCGACCCTCGCCCCCGACCCGTACCAGGTCGCCGAGGGGGTGTACCTCTGCTCGGCGTCGACCCCGCCCGGCCCGGGCGTGCACGGCATGGGCGGGTGGCACGCCGCACGCCGGGCGCTGGTGCGGGAGTTCGACCTCCGCCACGTGCAGGGGCTCGCGCCGGGGTAGGTGCGCCGCGTTCGCTCGCGGTGTACGCGCCTTGCACTCTCAAGGTCCGAGTGCCAATAATGTCTTAGCACTCTCCGTTGGAGAGTGACAGCAGGGTCGAATGGTGAGGCCTCCTGCCGCGGCGAGACATGGTCGTCGAGGCGGTTGCCGTCCGTCGCGGGCACCGGCCGGCCTGGACAAGCCACCAGCGGAGGATTCATCCCCATGGCCAAGATCATCGCTTTCGACGAGGTTGCTCGTCGGAGCATGGAGCGCGGGCTCAACCAGCTCGCCGACACGGTGAAGGTCACGCTCGGCCCGAAGGGTCGCAACGTCGTTCTGGACAAGAAGTGGGGCGCCCCCACGATCACCAACGACGGTGTCTCCATCGCCAAGGAGATCGAGCTCGAGGACCCCTACGAGCGGATCGGCGCGGAGCTCGTCAAGGAGGTCGCCAAGAAGACGGACGACGTCGCGGGTGACGGCACCACCACCGCCACCGTGCTCGCCCAGGCGCTCGTGAAGGAGGGCCTGCGTGTCGTTGCCGCCGGTGCCAACCCGATCGCCGTCAAGCGCGGCATCGAGAAGGCCACCGAGGCCGTCACCGAGCAGCTGCTGAACGCCGCCAAGGAGATCGAGACGAAGGAAGAGATCGCCGCCACGGCCGCGATCTCGGCCGGCGACCCGGCGATCGGCGAGCTCATCGCCGAGGCCCTCGACAAGGTGGGCAAGGAAGGCGTCATCACCGTCGAGGAGTCGAACACCTTCGGCCTCGAGCTCGAGCTCACCGAGGGCATGCGCTTCGACAAGGGCTTCCTGGCCCGCTACTTCGAGACGGACCCCGAGCGCCAGGAGGCCGTGCTCGAGGACCCGTACGTCCTGATCGTCGAGTCGAAGATCTCGAACGTCAAGGACATGCTGCCGCTGCTCGACCAGGTCATGAAGTCGGGCAAGTCGCTCCTCATCATCGCCGAGGACGTCGAGGGCGAGGCCCTGGCGACCCTGGTGCTGAACAAGATCCGTGGCACCTTCAAGTCCGTCGCCGTCAAGGCCCCGGGCTTCGGCGACCGCCGCAAGGCCATGCTGCAGGACATCGCGATCCTGACCGGCGGCCAGGTCATCACCGAGACGGTGGGCCTCAAGCTGGAGAACGCCACGCTCGAGGAGCTGGGCCAGGCGCGCAAGGTCGTCGTCACCAAGGACGAGACCACGATCGTCGAGGGTGCCGGCGACGCCGACCTCATCGCCGGTCGCGTGAACCAGATCCGCAGCGAGATCGACAAGTCCGACTCGGACTACGACCGCGAGAAGCTGCAGGAGCGCCTCGCCAAGCTGGCCGGCGGCGTGGCCGTCATCAAGGCCGGCGCGGCCACCGAGGTGGAGCTCAAGGAGCGCAAGCACCGCATCGAGGACGCCGTCCGCAACGCGAAGGCTGCCGTCGAGGAGGGCATCGTCGCCGGTGGTGGCGTGGCCCTCATCCAGGCCGGCGCCGTCGCGTTCGCCAAGCTCGAGCTCGAGGGTGACGAGGCGACCGGTGCTGCGATCGTGCGTGCCGCGATCGACGCCCCGCTGAAGCAGATCGCCGTGAACGCCGGCCTCGAGGGCGGCGTCGTGGCGGAGAAGGTGCGCAACCTTCCCTCCGGCCAGGGCCTGAACGCCGCGACCGGCGTGTACGAGGACCTGCTCGCCGCGGGCGTCAACGACCCGGTCAAGGTGACCCGCTCGGCGCTGCAGAACGCCGCGTCGATCGCCGCGCTGTTCCTCACCACCGAGGCCGTCGTCGCCGACAAGCCGGAGCCCGTCGGGGCCCCCGCCGGCGACCCGACCGGTGGCATGGGCGGCATGGACTTCTGAGTCCGGCCTGACCCGCTCGGGCCTCGGCCCGCGCACCCGTCCGACGCCGGCCGGTCAACCTCTCACGCGGAGGGTGACCG
>NZ_JBHWZO010000184.1:0-12488 GCF_042728455.1 Promicromonospora sp. NPDC060204 | reverse complement strand
GCCGGCCCCCGGGGGGGGGGCCCCGCCCCGGCCTGTGCCGCCTGCGGGCTCAGCCCCGGACCGTCAGCTCGACCGTCGTCCAGTCCCGGGTGCCCTCGCTGTCCGTCGCGATCAGCCGCGCCGTGTACCGGCCCGGGTTCTCGTAGACGTGCGTGACGGCCTGCCCGTCCGCGGTGGTCCCGTCGCCCAGGTCCCACCGGTAGGAGACGATCTCGCGCCCCTCGGGTGCCACGGCGGACCCGGACAGGTCCACCGAGAGGGCCGCTCGTCCACCCTGGCGGCTGGCCTCCGCCGTCACGACCGGGGCGGTGTCGTCGGCGACGCCGCGCCCGTGGAAGACGAGCCAGTCGAGACCGAGGTTCGCGCCGTCGGCGGGCTGGCGCTTGCTCTTCGCGACGAGGTAGAGCGTCGTGGCCCCCTGCTGGTCCGGGAGGTCGATCGTGGGCGAGACGACCTGCCCGGCCCCGGTTGCCCTGGCGACCTGGACCTGGCCGAGCTTGCGCCCGGTCGGGCTGCCGGCGCGCACCTCGACGGTCGTGTCGGCGGCGCCGCGGACGGCGCCCACCGTCAGGGCGTCGATGCCGCGCAGGTCGACCGGGCCGAACGCGATCCAGTCGCCGTGGTCGACGTCGGTCACCAGGCGCCCGCCGCGGGCGTCGGCGCCGTCCGCCACCGTGACGCCGGAGCTGTCGACGTAGAACTCGGCCTCCTTGTCGCGCACCTGCAGCCGGGCCGTGTCCTGGCCGGCCAGGGCCGGGACGCCGTCCGCGCCCAGGTCCTCGTAGCCCGCCCCGAGCACGGGGTAGACGTTCTGCCCCACGCCGTGGTCCGCGGGGTCGAGGAACACGGACCCGGAGCACCCGGTGTAGTTGTCCAGGGGGTGCGCGTGGGAGTCGTGGCCGAGCTGGGTGTTCACCGTGACCTGCTCGCAGTCGATGGTGCCCGCCTCGGTCGAGCCGTCCTCGACGTCGGCCACGTCGACGGCGTACGGGACGGTGTCGCCGAGCTCGGCGAACCCGCCGTGGTACGGCGCCGCGAAGGAGACGTCCGGCCGGGTGTTGCCCACCGTGATCTTCTGCACGGAGACGCCGGTGAAGCCTTCGCTGTCCGTGACCGTCAGGCGGGCGCTGAACTGGCCGCGCTCGGTGTAGGTGTGCGTGGGGTCGGGCTCGGTGGAGTCGACGACGCCGTCGTTCTCGAAGTCCCACGCGTAGGTGATCTCCAGCCCGTCGGGGCTCTCGCTGGCGGCGCCGTCGAAGGCGACGGTCAGCGGTTCGTGGCCGGAGTCGACGTCGGCCGCGAACCGGGAGAGGGGTCGCCGGCCGTCGGCCGCGTAGTCGACGCGGTAGATGCCGGCGTCGGTGTTGCTGCTCCCGCGGCCCGCGCCCGAGCCGCGGCCGAAGTCGATGATGTAGAGCGAGCCGTCAGGGCCGAACTCGGCCTCGAACGGGGCGACGAACGTCTCGCCCTCCAGGAACGGGTCGATCGAGGCGAGCTCGCCGGTGGCCTCGTCGAGCGAGAGCACCTTGTAGTAGTTGCGGGCGTACTCGGAGACGAACCAGTGCCCGTCGAAGCTTTCCGGGAACTTCGTCTTGACGTCGAGCTCCGGGTCGAAGCGGTAGACCGGGCCGCCCATGGGGGCCGCACCGCCGGAGCCGAGCTCGGGGAACTCCTCCGAGACCCCGTAGCCGTACCAGACGAGCGGCAGCTGCGACGGCGGGAGCTCGCGCAGGCCCGTGTTGTTGGGGGAGTCGTTGACCGGGTTCGCGCAGTCGAACGCCGCGCCCGAGGCGCCGGTGGCGAAGTCGTAGTCGATGTATGCCTGGTTGTCGGCGTGGCAGTATGGCCAGCCGTGGTTGCCCGGCTCGGTCATCCGGATGAACTCGACCTGGCCGTCGGGGCCGCGCAGCGGGTTGGCCACCCGGGCGTCGGGCCCGTAGTCGCCGATGAGCACCGCGCCGGTGCCGGGGTCGACCGTGATGCGGAACGGGTTGCGGAAGCCCATCCCGTAGATCTCCGGGCGGGTGTCCGCCGTGCCCGGCGCGAACAGGTTGCCGTCCGGGACCGAGTACGTGCCGTCGTCCTCGGGGGTGATGCGCAGCACCTTGCCGCGCAGGTCGTTCGTGTTGGCGGAGGTGCCCTGCGCGTCCCAGCCGCGCCGGCCCGGGCGCTCGTCGATCGGCGCGTAGCCCGCCTGGTCGAACGGGTCGGAGTTGTCGCCCGTGGCCACGTACAGGTCGCCGTCGGGCCCCATGGCGAGCGAGCCGGCCATGTGCGAGTTGGCGCGGCCCTCGCCGCGCCAGATGGTGTAGTCGAGCAGCCGCTTCTCCGACGCCGGGTCGATGGTGTCGTCCGGCCCCATCGTGAACCGCGAGAGGTTCATCTTCGCGACGTCGGGGTCGCTCCAGAGCAGGTACAGCCACCCGTTCTCGGTGAAGTCCGGGTCCAGCGTCAGGCCCAGCAGGCCGTCGGACTGGGTGAGCAGGTCGAGCGAGTAGTCCAGGTCCAGGGCCGTGGTCTGGCGCAGGGTCTCCTGCTCCAGCACGATCACCTGGCCGGTGCGCTGGATGTAGACGACGCGGCCGTCGTCGGCCACGTCGAGCTCGAACGGGTCGGCGAGGCCCTCCGTGACCAGGGGGACCTTGTCGAACGCGGTGGCCTCGGCATGGTCGGAGCCGGCGGGTGCGTCGTGGGCGTCGTGGGCGGTGGCGGCGGTGCTGGCGGGGACCAGGGCACCGAGCGCGACGACCAGACCGGTCGTCGCGGCCAGTGCCCGGCGGTGTGCCCGGCGGTGCGGTGCGGACATCAACACTCCCTCGTGCTGGGTCGGATGGTGCGGGCTGTGGCTCAGTAGCGCAGCTCGGCGAGGTAGCCGAGGCTGGTGCACGCGGACGTCACGCCGTCCGGGGACGGCTGGTCGTTCTCGGTGAAGCCGTACCGGACCCCGGCGAGCGGCGCCGCGGCGAAGATCTCGGCGAAGTCGATGGTGCCCGCGCCGACGTCGGCGAAAGAGCCGTCCTCGGCGATGTCCTTGAGGTGCAGCAGCTCGAACCGGCCCGGGTAGCGCGCGAACAGGTCGGTGGCGGCGGTGTCCGTGCTGGCGGCCCAGTACACGTCGAGCTCCATCGTGACGAACGCCGGGTTCGTCTCCCGGACCAGGACGTCGTAGCCCGTGACCCCGTCCTCCTGGGTCTCGAACTCGAACCCGTGGTTGTGGTACGCGACCCGGATGCCCTCGGCGGCCAGAGCCTCGCCCGCCTCGTTGAGGATCGCGGCCGTCCGCGAGTAGTCCGCCAGCGTCCACGAGCCTGAGCCCGAGATGCGCACGTACTTCGCCCCGATCGTGTGCGCCTCGGCCGCCACCAGGTCGACGTCGTTCTGCAGGTTCGACAGGCTCACCCCGAGCGACGGCACCTCCAGCCCCGCCGCGTCCGTGAGCGGCGCCAGCCCCGCAGCGGAGTAGCCGTAGAAGTTGCCGGCGCTGCCCGACGGCTCGATGTTCTGGAAGCCGCACTCGGCCAGCGCCGCGAGCGTCCCTTCGGCGTCGCTGGGCATGGTCGCGCGGACCGTGTAGCCCACCAGGCCGATCGCGGACAGGTCGACGGACCGCTGGCCCGTGACCGGGTGCGGCCTGCCCACCTCCGACGCGGCGGCGGCACGGACGACGTCCCGGCGCTCGCGGGCGGTGAGGGTCCGTTCGCGGACGAGGCCCTTGGTCACGGAGGAGACGGTGCGGACGAACGCGCCGTGCGTCGCGAACGGGGCGTCGGCCATGATCTCGTCCATCACGGTGCAGCCGGCGGGGGTCTCGCGGTTGGGCACGCCGGAGTCGGCGTCGGCGCCGAACCAGACGGTGGCCTGGCTGGTGTAGCCGTAGGCGCAGGCGCTGGTCCCGGCGGGCGCGCCGGTCTCGGCGGCTCCGGCCGGTGCGGCCAGGACCGGCAGGGCCAGGGTGGCGACCACGGCGGCGGCGAGCCAGGGTCGTGCGGTGCGGGTGTGGGGTGACGTGCGGGTAGAACGTTCCATCAGACGTACCTCTCCTTCGAGGGACAGATCAGCGCGGGACAGATCAGCGCGGGACCAGGTCAGCGGACGGTCAGGTAGACCGTCGTCGTGCTCCGCCGGTAGACGGTGTCGCCCAGGTACTCGACGGTCACCGAGTGCACGCCGGCCGCCAGCCCGGCGGTGGGGAGCCGGAGCCGGGCGGGGCCGCGGCCGAGCGCGGCCTTGACCGGCGTGTCCCCGACGGTGACCCGGACGGTCCCCGTCGGCGCCGGGCGGCCCTTCGCACCGGGCACCGTGACCAGGGCCAGCGTCTCGTCGCCCGCCGTGACCCTCGGCGGGGTCAGCCGCGCCGAGACCCCCGACGTCAGGCCCTGCCTGGTGTCCTCCTGCTCGGCCAGGCGCTCGATCCAGACGTTGCGGAACCGCGGGTTCAGGCCGGCGTCCCCGTGGTCCTGGAGCTTGATGTGGCCGGGGGCGGGTCCCTCCGCCCGGCCGTTGCCGGTCTTGCCGTCGATCGCCACGTCGTCGTGCACGAGCTGCCCGTTCCACCAGAGCGAGAGACGGGCGTCCTCGGTCTTGGTCCCGGCGGCGTCGAACCGGGCGGCGCGGAACACGAGGTCGTACGTCTGCCACGTGCCCATCGCGGTCGCGACGTTCACGTCCGGGGCCTTCTTCAGGTAGATCGAGCCGGCGTCGTTCGTGGCCGGCGGGTCGATGCCGAAGGACTCCAGCACCTGCACCTCGTACCGCTCCTGGATGTAGATGCCGCTGTTGCCGCGGGCCTGCCCGGTGACGTCGTCGGCGTGCTGGGGCTGGTACCACTCGGCGTGCATCCGGAAGTCGCCGAACGTCTCCTTGGTGCGGATGTCGCCGCCGAAGGACTCCAGCGTGCCGTCCGCGACCGGCCACGTCGCGGGCCCGCCGCTCGCCTTCTCCCAGGCGTCGAGGTCGCCGCCGTCGAACAGCGTGATGCGTTCGGTGGGGGTGACGGTGAGGCTGTCGAGGTTCACGTGCCCCACGTCGTCGGCGTCGTACGCGTAGGCGACGGTGTTCGCGCCCTTCCGGAGCTGGATCGTCTCGGTCTGCGTCTTCCAGGTCGACCAGCTCACGGTGCTGTCGAGCCAGACCTGCTTCTGCTTGACGCCGTTGACGTACAGGCTCATCGACCGCGGCAGGGGGCTGGGGTCGGAGTTCTGGCCGTTGGCGTAGCGCAGGGCCAGGTCGTGCGGGCCCGCCTCGTCGGCCTCGACGGCGAACGTGGTGCGCGCGCCGGGCTCCCAGTTGCGGTCCACGAACCCGGCGCCCGAGTACCCGGCGTGGTTGGTGTTCCAGCCGGCCCCGCCGGAGATGTCGGCGGCCTCGGCCTCGTAGACGGGCGGCGGAGTGCTGCCGTCCGGCAGGCGGTTCATCGTGTACCAGGCCTCGGTGCTCCACAGCTCCGCGCCGGTCTCCGAGGCGAACGGCCGCGGGGAGTGCACGTTCACGACCCGGCCGGGCTTCAGCCCGTCGATCGCCAGGGTCACCGTCTTGCGGTCCGCCGAGAGCGTCGCCGAGGTGACGTCGAGGTCCTCCTCGTCGACCTTCGGCCCGCCGTACTGCGGCGTGGAGACGTAGCGCCACTGCGCCGCCTCGTACTTGTCCGCCAGGTTCTCGGCGGTCTCGGCCGACAGGGGCTGCGTGTACTCGATCTCGAAGCCGCCGTCGATCGCGCGCATCTCGAGCATGTCGAACGCCCGGTTCTCGTCGAAGGTGAGCTTCTGCAGGCCGTAGCCGAGCTTGCCCGCCTGGCCCCAGTTGCCCGACCAGCCGATGCCGCCCACGTAGATCGAGCCGTCCGGGCCGACGCTCGTCCTGCTCACGCCGGACTCCAGCCCCTGCGTCATGCGGAACACGGCGCCCTGCTCCTGGCCGGCGACGTCCTCCAGGTACACGCGCTGCAGCCCGCCGTAGGTCACGTCGCCGATCGCCATCTGCCCGGCGAACACGCCCTCGGTCAGGATGACGGGGTTGCTGGGCGAGTTGGAGATCTCGCCGTGCGGCATCCACACCACGGGCTCGGTCACCGGCTGGTCGTCGTAGGGGCCGTCCGGGTTGGTGTAGTGGTTGTAGAACGCGCCCTCCTCGACGCGGACCAGCTTCGACGTCGGCACGTGCATGCCCTGGTTGTCGGTGACGTACATGCCGCCGTCGGCCCCGAAGCCGAGGCCGTTCGGGGTGCGCAGGCCGCCCGCCAGGTACTCGACGTTGCCGGTGTCCTCGTCGATCTTCAGCACCGAGCCGCGGTTCTCGACGAGCTGCGGGTCGCGCGTCGCGCCGCCGGGCACCATGGCGATGCCCGTGGAGACGTAGAAGTAGCCGTCCTCGTACAGCAGGCCGAACGCGAACTCGTGGTAGTTGCCGCCGAACGGCCAGGTCGCGACCGAGCGGTACTCGTCGGTGACCTCGTCGCCGTCGGTGTCGATGAGCTCGGTCAGCCCGTGCTTCTCGGAGACGTAGATGCGGCCGTCCACGACCTTGAGCCCCATCGGCTCCTGGAGCTCCTCGGCGATCTTCGTGTACGTGACGTCGTCGGCGCCGCCGTCGCCGGTCACGTTCTCGACGATGTAGACCTCGCCGAGCACCGTCTCGCGGTCGCCGCCCCACGTAGCGATGGCCATGCGGCCGTCGGGCAGCCAGTCCATGCCGGTGACCTGCGGCTCGAAGCCGTCCGGGCGCAGGTTGGTGAGCGTGTAGTCGGGGTGCACCTCGGTCAGGGGCAGGCCGTCGCCCGGCGCCTCATCGACCCCCTCGCAGACCTTGCGGCCCGGCGAGGTGACGCGCGTGACCTCGGCGTCGGTGCTCAGCACCGAGCTCGGCACCAGCACGAAGCCGGAGGCGCCCGGCGGGCGCCACTCCAGCTTCAGGCGCTGGTCGAAGTCGCCGTCGAAGTGGTCGATGCGCAGGGCGTGGTACCCCGCCTCCAGGGCCGCCGACCCGTCCTTCGGCGTCGCCCCGTGCTTGCCGGGGTGGTCCACGACCAGCGTCTCGTCGAGCAGCAGCCGCGCGCCGTCGTCGCTGGTGACCCGGAAGTCGTAGGTGCCGGCGGCCGGGACGTTCAGGTAGCCGCTGACCTCGGTGACGAACCGGTCGGCGAGGCCGAAGTCGGCCGCCGTGGTCCAGTCGATCGTCGGCATCAGCTTGTCGACGTTCGGCGTCTGGCCCGGCTTGAGCGTGCAGTAGTCGTCCAGCGGGACCTGGACGTCGAACACCCGCAGGGTGACGCCGGGCTCCTGGGGCCGGGTGGGGTCGGTGGCCGCCTGTGCCGTGGCCTGCGCTGCCGGCTCGGCGGCCGACTGGGCGGCCGGCTGGGCTGCCGCCGGGAGCACCGTGAGCGGCAGCACGAGCACGCCGAGCATCGCGGCGAGGGTGCGGTGGGTCGATCTACGTTCCATGGGCCTTGCCTCTCCATCGAGGACCTTGCCTGGCTGGGACCGTGCCTACGCCACGTCACTATGCGGTGAGCGGTAACCCCGGACAACGAGTTGCCACTTGTTGCCCCTCGCGGTGCGCACCCACGACGTCGCCGCGCGGCAGTGTGCGCTGGGGAGGTGGCTGGGGAGGTGGAGGTGGAGGTGGACAAGCGTTCACCAGGCGATCCGGGACCGTGACGGGTCCGGTCACGGCCGCGGATCGCCTGGTGAACGCGTGTCCAACTGAGGCGGCGGCGCCCGGGTCAGGCGCGGCGGGCGGTCGAGCCGCGCTCGACGAGCTTGGCCGGGAGCAGCGCCGGGGCCGACAGCCCGGACGACGCCGTGGCCGACAGGCCGGACGACGGCGCACGCAGCTGGTTCAGCAGGCGCTGGACGGCGAACGTCCCGAAGTGGCGCAGGGGAGAGGCGACCGTCGTCAGCGGCGGGGTGCAGAAGTCGGAGCCGAAGATGTTGTCGAACCCGACGACGCTCAGGTCGCGGGGAATCTCGACCCCGAGCCGCGTCAGCCCGCGCATCGTGCCGATCGCGACGAGGTCGTTGTAGGCGACGGTCGCGGTCGCGGAGTGGGTGGTCAGGGCCTGGGCGGCGGAGAGTCCGCCGGCGAGCGTCGGCGCGAACGGCCCGAGGCGCCACGCCCGCAGGCCGAGCTCCTGGGTCGCCTCACGGAAGGCGCGCCAGCGCATGCCGTCGGCCCAGGACGCCTCGGGCCCGGCCAGGTACGTCAGCCGGACGTGCCCGAGGCCCGCCAGGTGCTCGACGGCGCGCCGCATCCCCTGGGCGTTGTCGGTCACCACGCTCGGCACGTCCGTGACCACCCGGTTCATCACGACCGTCGGCCGCTGCTTGGCCACGGCGCGGATCGCCGCGTCCGAGAGCCGTGACGTGGCGAGGACGACCCCCTCGACCAGGGGCAGCGTGCGCTCCAGGGCGCGGCGCTCCGCCCCGCTCGACTCGTGCGCGTCCACCACCAGCAGCGTGTACCCGGAGTCGATGGCGGTCTTCTCGGCGCTGCGGATGATCTCGAAGAAGAACGGGTTGGTCAGGTCGGCCACGACGATCGCGAGCAGCGCGGTCCGGGCGTCCGGCAGGCCGCGCCCGATGGGGCTGGTCCGGTAGCCGAGCTCGTGCGCGACGCGCCGGATGCGGTCCGCCGTGTCCGCGTTGACGCGCCCCGGCCGGGAGAACGCCCGCGACACGGTCGAGGGCGCGACGCCGGCAACCCTGGCGACGTCGTAGATGGTCGGTCTGTTCCGAGAGCTCCCTGTTTCGCCAGTTTCGCCCATGCGCGGGGAGCGTACGTCGAGCCGACGGCCACGGCAACCATTTGCCGTGGACCACCCCGGGTGCGGCACGTCCTTGCGCGCCCGGCAAGAGGTGGCAACACCTTGACCGCCCCGGGCGCGGCCCCCTCGAATGACGGCATGACCCTGCCTACCGACCCGCTCGCGGTGCCCGACGACCACGTGGCGGACGACGCGGTCCAGGTCGAGGCCGCGGAGAGCGAGCTCCGGCGGCTCGGCCTGGAGGAGATCCGCGTGCGGCACCACGGCGACCTGGCGCGGCTCGAGGCCCCGCACGCCGACCTCGCGAGCCTGGCGGCGGAGCCCCTGCGCGGGGAGGTGCTGCGGGCCGTGCGGTCCGCGGGCTTCCGGTCGGTGGCGGTCGACCTGGAGGCCGTGACGGACGCCGTCACCGAGGTCGTCGCCGAGGCCGGCACGGACGCCGTCGCCGACCCGGGCGGCGCCTGACGGCCGCCTGACCCACGGCCGCCCCGCGCCCCGGTGGCAACCGCCGTCCGCCGGAGGCGCGCCGCGGCGGGGCAACAAGTGGCAACTCGTTGTCCGGCCCGGGCGCGGCTCATAGTGTCCCCGATGACGAGCAGCCCCACAGGCCGGGGCCGCTGACCTGCTCTACCGACCGGCACCTCCCGCACGACGACGTCCGGGGTGCCCTGACCCGCTGCCCCACGGGTGTCGACGTCGACCCCGTGCGACGAAACGGAAAGAGCGAACTATGGAGGATCACGCCATGGTGACCACCCAGGACGCCCGCCCCACGACCTCTTCCTCGGGCGGGCCCAGGTCCCGGCCGACGACGCCGCCGTCCGGCGGGACGCCGCTCGGGACCCGGGCGCTCACGCTGCTCGCGGAGTCGTGGCGGCCGGTCGCGGTGCTGCTCGCGCTCTTCGCGCTCTGGTGGTTCGTGGCCTGGCGCGAGCTGGTCCCGGCCTACCTGGTGCCCTCGCCCGGCGCCGTCGCGGAGACCATGGTCGCCGAGTGGACGATGCTGCTGGAGCACACGTGGGTGACCACGCTGGAGACGATCGTCGGGTTCGTGCTCGCGGCCGTGATCGGCGTCGCGGCGGCCGTGCTGCTGGTCTACTCCAAGACGGCGGAGAAGTCGCTGTACCCGCTGATCCTCTTCGCCCAGGTCATCCCCAAGATCGCCATCGCCCCGATCCTGGTGGTCTGGTTCGGGTTCGGGATGACGCCGAAGATCGTCCTGGCCGTCCTCATCGCCTTCTTCCCCGTCGTCGTCTCGGCCGTGGCCGGCCTGCGCTCGGTCGACCCGGAGCTGCTGGAGATGTCCGCGACGATGGGCGCGTCGCGGTGGAAGACCTTCCGCAAGATCCGCTTCCCCGGGGCCCTCCCGCAGCTCATGTCCGGCCTCAAGGTCGCGGTCACGCTGGCGGTCGTGGGCGCCGTCGTCGGCGAGTTCGTGGGCGCCGACCGCGGCCTCGGGTACGTGCTCCTGCTCGCCAGCGGCAACCTCGACGCGCCGCTGCTGTTCGCCGACCTGATCCTCATGTCGCTCATCGGCGTGGTCCTCTTCGTGCTGGTCGAGGTGCTCGAACGCCTCCTCATCCCGTGGCACGCCTCGCGGCGCGGGAACCTCGCGCTCGCGACCGTCTGACACCGGCTGTCCGACACCGACCGTCCGACGCCGTCCGGCGCCCGCACCCTCTCGTTCTTCCTGCCGCCGCCGTGGCGGCCCGACCAGAAAGGCTCTCCCATGCGTGGTGCAGCGAAGCATGACGACAAGAAGCGTGACGCCAGGACCCGTGCCCGCAAGACCATGATGTCGCTGGCCGTGGGCGGCGTCGCCCTGGCGATGGTCGCGGCCTGCGGGCAGACCGCCGGCGGCGGGTCGGGCGAGCAGAACGCCGAGGGCCTGACCGAGGTCACGGTGACGCTCAACTGGGTGCCGTACGGCGAGCACGCGCCGTTCTACTACGGCGTGGCGGAGGGCATCTTCGAGGACGAGGGGATCGACCTGACGATCCAGCCGGGCAACGGGTCCGGCAACACGGTGCAGCAGGTCGCGCAGCGCAACACCGACTTCGGATGGGCGGACACCCCGCCGCTGGCGAACGGGATCAGCTCCGGCATGCCCGTGCGCAGCGTCGGCGTCTTCCTGCAGACCGGCCCCAGCTCCGTCGAGTTCTTCGACGACCAGGGCATCACCAAGCCCGCCGATCTCGTGGGCAAGACGGTCGGCGGCACGCCCGGCGACGCCATGTACGGCACCTTCCCGGCGTGGCTGGAGATCAACGGCGTGAACCCGGACGACGTCACGGTGGTCAACGTCGACGCCGCGGGCAAGATCGCGGCGCTGATCGAGGGCAAGGTCGACGCCATCCAGGGCTTCTACCACGACCAGGCGGCGACCATCGAGAACCAGACCGGCAAGGAGGTCTCCGCCCTGCCGTTCGCGGAGTTCGGCATGAACATGCTCGGCACCGGCCTCCTCGCGAACGAGGCGACCATCGAGAGCGACCCCGAGCTGGTCCAGGCGATGGTGCGGGCGACGTCGAAGTCGTTCCTCGCGGCGTCGGAGGACCAAGACGCCGCCGTGGCCGCGATGGCCGCCGACGCGGAGCAGGCGCCGGACGAGGAGGTGCTCGCGGCGCAGCTCGAGGCGACGATCGGCCTGCTCAACCTGGAGGCCGCCCCCGCGCCCGGCGTGAACACCGAGCAGCAGTGGACGGACACGCTCACGTTCCTGACGGAGAACACGGAGTTCGAGGGCGAGCCCACGCCGGAAGCGTACTGGGACGCGACCTTCGGGGAGGACCTGTGACCGCGACGACCGGTCCCACGACCGGTCCCACGACCGGGCCCGGCGCGGCCGCGCGGCCCGCCGAGGCCGAGCCGATCATCGAGGTCACGCACCTCACGCGCCGCTTCACGTCCAAGCGGTCCGAGACCGTCGCGCTCGACGACGTGTCGCTCGCGGTGCGGCCCGGGGAGTTCGTCACGATCGCGGGGCCGTCGGGCTGCGGCAAGTCGACGCTGCTCAAGATCATCGCGGGGCTGACCCTGGCCACGGACGGCGACGTGCGCCTGTACGGGCAGCCGGTCACCGGGCCGCAGCGCGAGATCGGCTTCGCCTTCCAGCGCTCGGCCCTGCTGGAGTGGCGGGGCGTGCGCAAGAACATCCTGCTCCAGGCCGAGATGCGGGGCATGGACCGGCGTCGGGCGGAGGAGCGCGCGGACCACCTCATCGAGCTCACCGGCCTGACGGGGTTCGAGCGGGCCCTGCCGCACGAGCTGTCGGGCGGCATGCAGCAGCGCGTCGCGCTGTGCCGCGCCCTGCTGCACGAGCCGCGCGTGCTGCTCATGGACGAGCCGTTCGGCGCGCTCGACGCCCTGACGCGCGAGCAGATGAACATCGAGATGAACCGCATCTGGCGCGAGACCGGCACCACGGTGGTGCTGGTGACCCACTCCGTGCCGGAGGCGGTGTACCTGGGCAGCCGGATCGTCGTCATGAGCCCGCGGCCGGGCCGGATCGTGGAGACCCTCGAACCGGGGCTGCCCGACCGCCGCGAGTACGGGCCGACGCTCGCCGACCCGCGGTTCACCGCGGCGGCCGAGCGGCTGCGGGAGCTGCTCGGCGCGAGCCATGCGACCGAGTGACGGGACCGAGGACGACGGTGCTCCTCTCGGCGTGGGGATCATCGGGATGGGCGGTATCGGGGCGATGCACGCCCGGGCGCTCGGTGAGCTGAGC
>NZ_JBHWZO010000183.1:0-12522 GCF_042728455.1 Promicromonospora sp. NPDC060204 | reverse complement strand
GCCCGGCCGCCGCCCGCCCCCGGGGGGGGGGCCCCCCTCGCGCGGGGCGGCCGGGGGGGGGGGGGGGCCACGGCAATACACTCACCCCCCGGGGGGGGGGGGCCCCGCCCCCGGGGGGGGGGGCGCCACCACGCTGACGTCGACCGGGGCGGCTACTGCCCCAGCACGGCGGTGATCTCCTCGTTGTCCGGCTCCACGGTGCCGCCGGCGCCGAACACCTCGTTGCGGATCATCGTCATCCACGGGCTGCCGGGGGCGTTGAAAGCCTGCTGGAAGTTGATCGCGAGCGGCGTCCTGCCCTGGGCCGCGACCTCGTTGACCGCCAGGACCCGCGGGTCCTTGGACGAGTACTCGTTCTCCGCCAGGTCGGCGCGCGAGACCACGTCACCGTTCTTGGCCAGCACCTGGACCTGCGCCTCCTCCGACATCAGCCAGGACATGAAGTTCCAGGCCTGGTCGGCGTTCTCCGAGTCCTTGGAGATGCCGATGCCGTCGCCGCCCACGAAGGTGGACGCCCCGCCGTCGGGCCCCGGGATGGGCGCCACGCCCACCTCGCCGAGCGCCTCGTCCGCGGTGGCGAGCATGGTGGCCGGGAACGGCATCACGCCCACCTCGCCCTCCAGGAACGGGCCGGTCCAGGTGGCGCCGGTCTCCTCCTTGGAGCCCTCGCCCACGGCGTCGGAGTCCACGAGGTCCTTCCAGACGCCGTAGACCTCCTGGGCGGTCTCACCCGCCAGGAGCGACTCCGTGCCCTCGGCGTTCATCACGTCCTCTCCCCCGGCCCAGATCTGGGGGAACCACGTGAACACGAGGCAGCCGCCGCAGTTGCCGCCGAAGTACGTGCCGTTCACGTTGCCGCCGAGCTCGTCGACGGCCTTGGCCTGCTCGGAGAACTCGGCCAGCGTCGTCGGCCCCTGCTCGGGGTCCAGGCCGGCCTGCTCGTAGAGGTCCTTGTTGTAGAACATGACCGAGACGTCGAGCACGAACGGCAGCACGTGCTGCCGGCCGTCCAGCGTGCCCCCGGCCAGGTGCCCCTGGTTGATCTGGTCGGCGTGGTCGAGCTCGGCGATCGCGTCGGTCACGTCGGCGAACAGGCCCTGCTGCACCCAGTTGGGCACGTACACGATGTCGGCCGCGAACAGGTCGGGCAGGCCGCCGCTGCCGGCGGCGGCGCCGACCTTGGCCACGTAGTCGTCGTTCGGCACGACCGTGAGCTCGACCTGGTTCTCGTGCGACGCGTTGTACGCCTCGACCAGCAGGTTCGCCTGCTGCTCCAGCGGGGCGCGGGTCCAGAGCGTGAGCTCGGTGCCGTCGTCGACGCCCTCGGCCGAGACCTGCGCCTCCTGGGTGCCGCCGTCCGCGTTCGACGTGCTGCAGGCGGCGAGCGCCGTGCTCGCCAGGCCGGCCGCGAGGAACGAGGCAACGAGCCTCGCGCTCGCCCTGCGGTGGGTAGCCATCATCAGTCTCCTTGACTTCGTCGTCACTCGGCCGTTCGACGAGGATGGGACACCCGTTGCCGAAACCGTCCGAAAAGGCTTTCTGCGACTGTAGGGTGGGCGTGCCACCGCGTCAAGGACGAACCTTCGTCACGTTTGTGTTACACCTTTTCGGTACTGTTCGACTTCGACACTCCAGGAGGAAGCCATGGCCTCGGGCGAAACGCCGCGCACCGCCACCCTGACCGACGTCGCCCGCCTCGCGGGCGTCTCGATCGCCACCGCGTCCAAGGCGATCAACGGTCGTGCCCAGGTGCGCGCCGAGACCCGCACGCGGGTGCTCGAGGCCGCCGAGCAGCTCTCGTTCGCGCCCAACGCGCTGGCGCGCGGGCTGCTGCAGGGCCGCACGGGGACCGTCGGCCTGCTCACGTCCGACCTGGAGGGCCGCTTCTCGATCCCCGTGCTGATGGGCGCGGAGGACGCGTTCGGCGCCGGCCAGGTGTCGGTCTTCCTGTGCGACGCGCGGGGTGACGCGATCCGCGAGCAGCACCACATCCGCGCGCTGCTGTCCCGGCGCGTCGAGGGGCTGATCGTCGTGGGCTCGCGCACCGACCCGCGCCCGCCCCTGGCCGGCGACCTGCCGGTGCCCGTGGTCTACGCGTACGCGCCGTCGGAGAACCCCGAGGACATCTCGATCACGGCCAACAACGTGGAGGCCGGCGGGCTGGCGATCGACCACCTGATGGCGTGCGGACGCCGGAAGATCGCGCACGTCACGGGCGACGCCTCGTACGCGGCGGCGCAGGACCGCAGCCGGGGCGCGGAGCGCGCCATGGCGGAGGCCGGGCTGGAGCTCGTGGGCGGCCGCACGTTCTTCGGGTCGTGGAGCGAGGGCTGGGGCCGCGGGGTGGCGGCCATGATCCTGGACCAGTACCCGGACGTCGACGGCTTCTTCTGCGGCAGCGACCAGATCGCGCGGGGCGTGCTCGACACGCTGCGCGAGTCGGGCCGCGACGTGCCCCGGGACATCTCCGTGATCGGGTTCGACAACTGGGCGGTGCTCACGACGAACACCCGGCCGCAGCTCACGAGCGTCGACATGAACCTGGAGCAGGTGGGCCGCGTGGCCGCCCGGCGGCTGTTCGAGGCGATCGAGGGACAGGCGGCCTCGGGCATCGAGGAGCTACCGTGCCGCATAGTGACCCGGGAGTCGTCGGTCCCGGTCCCGTGACCTCGCTGCCGCCGGAAGGAACCTGACGTGGAGTGGACGCAGCTCGCAGGGGACCTCCTGGGCGTCTTCTTCTTCGCCGTGTCGGGCTCGCTGCTCGCCGCCCAGCGGCAGTTCGACATCGTCGGGTCGCTGCTCCTCGGCACCTGCGTGGGCCTGGGCGGCGGCATCCTGCGCGACGTGATCCTCGACGTCGGCGTGCCGCGGGCCTTCGACTCGCCCGTCTACCTGGTCCCGCCCGTCGTCGCCGCGGTGGTCGTGTACTTCTTCGCGCACGTCGTGCGCCGCTTCCACGACCTCCTGATCACGTTCGACGCCGCCGGCATGGCGCTCTTCGCGGTCACCGGCACGCTCGTCTCGCTGGCCGCGGGCATGAACCCGGTGGCGTCCGCGATCCTCGGCCTGGTGACGGCGGTGGGCGGCGGCGTGATCCGCGACGTCATCGCCAACGACGTGCCGCAGATCTTCCGCGCCCGCGGCCTGTACGCCATCCCGGCGCTGCTCGGGGCCGCGCTGACCAGCGCGCTGGTGTGGGCGGACTGGTTCAACATCGGCACGGGCTCGGCCGTCGCCGCGCTGGTGTTCGCACTGCGGATGGTCTCCCTGCGCTACCGCTGGCAGGCGCCGCCGGCCGGCAGCCCGGGCACGGCCTGACGCCCGCCCGGGCACCGTCTGGGCCCGGGTCGTCAGGAGGGCGGTCGCGCGGCTACCCGGCCGCCGGCTCGCCGCAGAGCTCGAGCGCGACGAGCGCGTAGGCCGCGTCCTCCGCCGCCGCGCTCTGCGTCATCCCCTGGTTGACCACGACCGTGACCTGCCGGTCGCTGCGCGGGTCGGTGAAGCTGTAGGTGCCGTACCCCGGCACCCCGCCGACGTGACCCCAGACCTCCTGGCCGCAGAGCTCGGTGCGCCCGAGCCCCAGGCCGTAGTCGAAGCCGGGGAAGGCCGGCAGGGCCTCCCGCATCTCCCGCAGCAGCCGGTCAGGCAGCAGACGGCCGTCGAGCAGCGCCGCGTAGAACCGGTTCACGTCGCGGGCGGTGGACACGATGTCGCCGCTCGCCGGTGCGACCGACATGTTGTAGGCGGTCAGGTCGGTCAGCCGCGCCGTCGGGCCCACGGCCTCGTACCCGCGCATCGCCGGGCGGCGCAGCCACGGCCCGTGCCCGGAGACGTAGGTGTCCCGCAGGTGCGCCGGACCGAGCACCCGCCGTTCCAGCTCGTCCGCGTAGTCCTTCCCGGTGACGCGCTCCACGAGCATGCCGAGCAGCACGTAGTCGGTGTTGGAGTAGCCGAACTCTGTCCCCGGGGCGGATCCGAGCGGCTCCCGGGTGGCGATCCCGACGAGCTCGGCCGGCTCGTGGTCCGCGAAGCGGGAGCGCGCCACGAGCTCCGGGTCGGCCCACAGGACGTCGCCGTAGTCGAACAGGCCGCTGCGGTGCTGCAGCAGCTCGCGCACCGAGATCGGCTCGGTGTAGGGCAGCACACCCGGCAGGTAGCGGGCCACCGGGGCGTCGAGCTCGATCCGCCCGTCCGCGACGAGGCTCAGGACGACGACGGCCGTGAACGACTTGGTGACGCTGCCGACGCGGAACTGCCCGTCCGGCCGCGGCGCCCGGTCGGTGCGCAGGTCACCGGTCCCGGCGACGACGGTCCGCTGGCCGCGCTCGTCGCGCGTCCCGACGACGACCCCGGGCGTGCCCGCCGCGACGATCCGTTCGGCCTGCTGGACCAGCGCCGCCGTCGAGGGCGGCGCCGCGATCGAGGTCTGCGGGTCCGGCGCCGCGACGGCGGACCCGATGGACGCGGCGAGGCAGACGAGGGTGGCGGCCGCGACGGCGCGGCGGTGCACGAGTCTCATGCCGGCGACGCTATCGACGGGCCGACGCCGGCACAGCCGGGCTGGCCACCCTCATCGAGGTAGGGGTAGCCCCCTGGACCGCGCGATGCGGAAGGATGCTCCTGGAGCCGGCGCGACCCGCGCCAGGCCGAGGGGAGACTGGCATGACGAACCAGCGCACGACCGGGACGGGCGGCCTCGCGGGCCGCGGCCACCTGCTGCGGCTCGGGGCGCCGCGCGACACGGCGGCGGTGCGGCACCTGGTGACGTTCCTCGTGGCGAGCGTCGTGACCGTGCTCGCCACCCGGGCGTACCTCGCGGCGACGGGCTACCCGCAGATCGGCGGGGGCGGGCTGCACCTGGCCCACGTGCTGTGGGGCGGGCTCCTCATGGCCCTGGCGATGATGCTCCTGCTGTCGTACGTCGGCCCGGTGCCACGCTCGCTCGGCGCGCTGCTCGGCGGCGTGGGCTTCGGGCTGTTCATCGACGAGGTCGGCAAGTTCGTCACCTCGGACAACGACTACTTCTACGCCCCCACCGCCGCGATCATCTACTTCGTCACCGTGGTGCTCGTGCTGGTCGTCGAGGGCCTGCACGGCCGCCGGGCGCACCACCCGGCCGAGTATCTCGCCGTGGCCGCCGACCGGCTCGCCGCCGGCCTGGCCGGCGGGTTCACTCCCG
Organism: Promicromonospora sp. NPDC060204; assembly: GCF_042728455.1. NCBI lineage: Bacteria > Bacillati > Actinomycetota > Actinomycetes > Micrococcales > Promicromonosporaceae > Promicromonospora > Promicromonospora sp. NPDC060204. The sequence goes on along the minus strand of NZ_JBHWZO010000183.1, from coordinate 7,343 downwards.
CGGCCCGGGACGAGGCGCGCGGGCTCGCCGCGAAGGGCGCCGGTGAGCCGGGCGCCCGCCAGGTCGCCGAGCTGGTCGAGACCGTCCCCGCCGACGACGCCGACGTGCCCGACCCGGTCCGCGCCGGGGTGCGGGCCGTGGTCCGGTGGCTGGACTCCCTCGTGGACCGGGCCTGGGCCGCGTGGCTGGTCATCGTGCTGCTCCTGGCGGTCGGCGCGGCGGAGGCGACCGTCGGCGTGCGGGTCCTGGCCGGACAGGTCGACGGGGTGCCGGCGTGGACGGGCGCCGCGATCCTCGCGGCCGTGGGCGTGTCCGTCGTGCTGCTGGGCGTCGGCGTCGTGGTGGGCCGGCGCAACCACCTCCAGGGCGCCGTCTGGGTGCGCCGCGCGGTGCTCGTGAGCCTGTTGTTCACGCAGCTCCTGGTGTTCCGGGCCGTGCGGTGGACGGCGGCGTTCGGCCTGGTCCTCGACGTGGTGGCGTTCGTGGCGCTCGAGGTGGCGCTCCGCGAGGAGCGGATGGCCCGGCCCCGGGCGTGACCTGAGTCACACCCGCCCCGGTTGACCGTGCCCCGAGGGCACGGGGTCGAGTGGTTCTCGCACGTGCCGACGAACCACCGGACAGGGGATGCGACATGGATCGACGACGAACAGCCGGGCAAAGGACAGCGGGCCGCCGGACAGCTGGACCAGCACTGGTGCTGACCGTCGTGGCGGGACTCGTGGGGGCCCTGCTGGCGGCACCGGCCGCGAGCGCCGGTGCCCGGGCCGGCACCGACGTCCGGGCGGGAACACCGACCGCGGCGCCTGACTGGGGCGCCTGCCCGGACGACGTGGTCACCACGGTGCCGCTGGAGTGCGCCACCGTCCCGGTGCCGCTCGACCACGACGCGCCCGAGGGCGAGCAGATCGACGTCATGATCTCGCGGCTGGCCAGCACCCAGCCCGAGCGGCGCCGGGGCGTGCTGCTGCTCAACCCGGGCGGCCCGGGCGGCTCGGGGCTCGCCCAGCCGGCCGACCTGGCGCAGCGGGGCATCCCGGACACGGTCCTGGACGCCTACGACCTGATCGGCATGGACCCGCGCGGGGTGGGCCACTCCTCCCCCGTGAGCTGCGGGTTCACCGCGGACCAGGACTACCGGGGCAACATCCCGCCGTACGCACCCGACGACGCCGCGGTCACCGCCCAGGCGCGGGCCGCAAAGCAGATCGCCGACCAGTGCGCGGCCCATGACACGGACGGCCGCATGCGGCACATGACGACGGGCAACACCGCCCGCGACGTCGACCTGATCCGGGCGGTGCTCGGCGAGGAGAAGCTGAGCTTCTACGGCGCCTCGTACGGCACCGCGCTGGGCGCCGCCTACGCCTCCCTGTTCCCGGAGCGGAGCGACCGGGTCGTGCTGGACAGCAACCTCGGGGCGACGTCGCTCGACTACGACGCGCAGCGCCGGTTCGGGCTCGGCATGGAGGACCGCTTCCCCGACTTCGCACGGTGGGCCGCCGCGCGGCACGACAGCTACGGCCTCGGGCGCACGCCCCGCGAGGTGCGGGCCGGCTACCTCGAGCTGGCCGGCGAGCTGGACCAGCACCCGGCCGACGGCCTCGACGGAGCGTTCTTCCGGTTCCTGATGTTCGTCCAGGTCTACACGGACGAGAGCTTCCCCGCGGCGGCGCAGCTCTGGCAGGCGCTCGCCGACGGCGACGTGGCGGCCGCGCGGGGTCAGGCCCAGGAGACGCTCCGGTCCACGGTGCCCGGGACCCCGGCCGCCGTCGCGCAGGTGCCCGCCGCCGTCGCGGAGAAGCCTGCTGCCGCGCCGACGTCGGACGCCGCCGCCCCGTCGCCGTTCGACAACGCCTGGTCGTCCTACCTCGCCGTCACCTGCAACGACACCGACTGGCCGGAGGACGTCGAGACCTACCGGGCCGCCGTCGCCGCCGACCGCGAGCGCTACCCGCTGTACGGCGGGGCGAGCGCGAACATCACGCCGTGCGCCTTCTGGCACGACGACCCGGTGGACGCCCCGGTGGAGTTCACCACCGAGGGTCCTGAGAACGTCCTGGTGCTGCAGAACCTGCGGGACCCGGGCACCCCGCACCTCGGCGGGCGGCTCACGCGCGAGGCGTTCGGCGACCGGGCGCGGCTGGTCAGCGTCGACGCCGGCGGGCACGGCGTCTACGTCTACGGGCCCAACCACTGCGCGCTGAACACCACGACGCGCTTCCTGGTCGACGGCGACCTGCCGCGCCGCGACATGTTCTGCAGGCCGTGACGACGGCGCCGCGGACAGGGTCACCGCAGCATGCTCAGGACCGCGACCACACCGTGCTCCTCGATCCGCCCGGTCACCTCGTCCGCGGCGTCGAGCACGGCTGCCGGGGCGTGGCCCATCGCGACGCCGCGCGCGGCCCACGCGATCATCTCCAGGTCGTTGACGCCGTCCCCCACCGCGAGGGTCGAGGCCGGATCCACCCCGACCCGCTGCCGGATGCGTTCGAGCGCCGTCGCCTTGCTCAGGGACCGCGGCGTGACGTCGACCCAGTCGGGTCCGGCGGGGGTCGCCGTGACGCCCAGCTCGCGCAGCGGCTCCAGCAGGGTCAGCACGCCGTCGCCGCGCAGGATCACGCGCGAGGACGGCACGTTCCACAGCTCAGTGTCCGCGACCTGGCGCTGCTCTCCGTTGACCAGCCCGCGCTCGAAGACGCGGTTGACCCGGTACCCCCAGCCCACCTCCTCCACCCCGACCTGCACCGCGGGCAGGGCGGCCCGCGCGAGCCGGACGACGGGCCCGACGTCGAACGAGTGCATCGTCTCGATCCGGTAGCCGCTGGGCAGGGCGCTGTCGACGCGCGCGACGACCGCCCCGTTGGACGCGACGGCCCAGCCCTGGTCGATGCCGAGCTGGCCCGCGACGGGGAGGACCCCCACCAGCGACCGGCCCGAGGCGAGGACCACGTGGTGGCCCGAGCGTCGCACCCCCTGGACGGCCCCGACGGTCACGGCCGGGACGATCCCGTCGGCCCCCAGGAGCGTTCCGTCGATGTCGAGAGCAACCAGGGTGCGGGTCACGGTGCTCTCGTGGGGAGCGGCCACAGGGGCCGTCCGCAGGTCGGTGATGGAGGACGACGTCACGGTGCCGGTCGTGTGTGTCATGTACCTCAGACGCGCCCCGCTCCGGGATGTCACAGCACTTTTCGCCCGGATCGAGGGCAGGGTGAGGACATGACCACGCGGAAGCAGCTCTCCCCCGTCCTGACCACGGCTTTTGTGGTCGTGCTGACCGTCGCGGCCTGGTGGATCTTCCTGGGCCGGGACACCGTCCGGGACGTCGACCCCGCGACCGGCGCCGTCACCGGGCCGTACGAGGCGCCCCAGGTGATCGCGTGCGTGCTCGTGCTGATCGCACTGGTGGTGGTCGGCACGCTGGCCGCCCCCGCGTGGGTCGCGGTGCTCGCCGTGGCCCTGCCGTTCACGGTCGCCTGGACGGTGCAGGCGGCGTCGGACGACGACTCCGGGCTCTGGGCCGTCGGCGCGCTGCTCGTGCTGGTGGGCACCCTCGCCGGGGGCGCCGTCGTCGCCCTGCTCACCCGGGTCGTGGAGCGCCGCCGGGCGGCGCGGAGCACGACGGCGCCGTAGCCCGGCCCTACCCGATCCGCGCCCGCGCGTACCCCGCCGCGAGCAGCGCGCCGGCCACGGCGAAGCCCGCCCAGGCCCAGCCCGGTCCGGCGAGCGGGCCGGCCAGCAGCGCCCCGACCAGGGACGATCCGACGACGCCGCCCACCGCGAGCGCGAGCCCGTTGACGCCGAACCGGGTCGCGACGGACCCGGCCGGCGCGCCGGCGGCGACGACCGCGCTCATCGCGGGCTGGAACACCATCTGGCCGAGCGTGAACACCGTCATCCCCGCCACCAGCGACCCGAGCCCCGGGCCGCCGCCGAGCAGGGCGATGCCGACGCCCATCGTCCCGGCGCCGAGCGCGAGCACGACGGGCAGGCGGAGCCGCGCCTGGAGCCAGCGCGTCACCGGCACGGTCGTGGCGAGCACGAGCACGGCCGCCGCCGCATAGGCCGACCCGACGGCGACGCTGCTGCCGAGCGCGCTCTCCAGCCGCAGCGGCACCACGAGCTGGAGCTGGGTGAAGATCGCCCACGACCCGGCGTTGAGCAGCAGCAGGACGACCAGCCCGCGGCGCGCGTCGCGGCGGACCCCGCGGGCCGGGCGGGCGGGAGCGTTCTCCACCACCGCCGGCCCCGGTTCCACCGCCCGCCCGAGCCCCCACCAGGTGAGCGGCGCGGCGGCGAGGAACAGCGCCGCCGCCACGGCGCACACGACGTCGAACCCGGCCGTGACCAGCAGCCCGCCGAGCAGCGGGCCCACGACGAACCCGGCGTTGCTCAGCGCCTCCCGCCGGGCGAAGACGTCCGGCCGCGCGCTGCCGAGCCGGGCGTACGCCGCGTAGCTCGCCGGGTGGAAGAGCGCGCCCCCGAGGCCGATGGCGAGCCCGGCCGCGCCGACCGCGACCGGCGTCGTCGCCAGGGCCAGCGCGCCGAAGCCCGCCGCCCGCACGAGCACGCCGGCCACGATGGTCCGGCGCACGCCCCACCGGTCGGCCAGCATCCCGGCGGGGAGCTGCAGCCCCTGCTGCGCGGCGGCGCGGATCCCCGCGAGCAGGCCCACCAGCGCGAGCCCGAAGCCGAGCTGTCCGGACAGGTGGACGGCGAGCAGCGGGACCAGCAGGTAGAAGCCCGTGGCCATGACGAACGTGTTGACGTACAGGGCCACCAGCACGCGCGGCGCGGCGGACGGCGACCCGGCGGAGGAGGTCACCGGGGGCCGAGCACCTCCGCGAGCGCCGCGAGCTTGCGGGGCGTGTCGTACGCGCCGCCGCCCTCGTGCTCGTTGTAGGGGAACACCTCGATCTGCGCGGGCCCGCCGTACCGGTGGTAGGCCGCGAAGACGGTGGACGGCGGGCAGACCTTGTCCATGAGCGCCACGGAGAACCAGCCGGGGCAGCGGGCGCGGGCGGCGAAGTTCGTCGCGTCGAAGTAGGAGAGCGTGCGCATCGCCGTCTCGATCTCGAACCGGTGGCCCTTGAGCCAGCGCGCGATCTCGGAGTAGGGGCCGAGGTCGGTGATCTGGGAGGCGCGCCGGTAGTGGCTCAGGAACGGCACGTCGGCGATCATCCCGGCCAGGTCGTCGCGCAGGCCGGCGACGGCGAGCGCGAGCCCGCCGCCCTGGCTGCCGCCCAGCACGGCGACCCGCTCGGGGTCCACGTCGGGGAGCTGCTTGACGGCGTCCACGGCCCGGACCGCGTCGGTGATCAGCCGGCGGTAGTAGTGCTTGGCGGGGTCCTCGATGCCGCGGGTCAGGAACCCGGGTGACGAGGACCCGTGCCCGTCGGGCGCGACGTCGGGGGTGTCCGCCGTCGTCTTGCCGCCGCCGCCCTGCCCGCGGTTGTCCATGACCAGGTGCGCGTACCCGGCGGCGCTCCAGGTGAGCCACTCCCACGGGACGCCGCGCCCACCGTTGTACCCGATGTACTGCACGACGGCGGGCAGCGGCCCGGTGCGCCGGCGCGGCAGCAGCAGCCACGCCTTGACGGGCTGCCCCGCCCACCCGGAGAAGGTCACGTCGTGCACCTCGACGGTCGCCAGCCCGGCGTCGTGCGGCACGGTGACGGGCTCGGTCGCGACGGCCGCGGCGGCGTCGAGCGTCTGCTTCCAGAACGCGTCGAAGTCCGCCGGTTCCTCGGGCTGCGGGCGGTAGGCGCGCAGCTCGTCGAGCGGCTTGTCGAAGAGGGCCATGGATCTCCTCCGGAGGGGTGGGACAGGTGGGTGGGACAGGTGGGTGGGACTGGTAGGTGGAGCGGTCAGAGGTCGGACTGCGGCCCGACGTCGGACGCCGTCAGCGGGTGCCGCAGCACGGGTGCGGTCGACACCTCGTCCGCGCCGACGTCCCGGTGCTGGTCGCGCGGCTGCCCGTCCAGGTCCTCGACGACGAACGGGTAGGTGCCCGCTGCGGCGTCGACGGCGGGTCCCTGGCGCAGCCGCCAGAGCCCGCCGGAGCGGACCAGGAGCGGGTCGGCGACCCGGATCTGGCCCGGCTGGGCCGTGATGCCGAGCGTCGCGTCGCCCTGCGGGTACGCGACGTTGCCGGCGAGGGTCAGGCCGTCGGTCGCCTTGTGCTCGGCGAACAGGCGCCCGGTCGAGCCGACCACCACGTTGTTCGCGATCGTCACGTCGGCCGGCGGGTAGACGTAGTTGGCGCCGAGCTCGATGTTGGACACGTTGCCGACGAACGTGTTGTGCACGATCGTCGCCCGGTGCACGCGCCAGTGGGCCGACGTCGAGCCGGACCCGTCCACGTCGCCGCCGTCGACCTGGAGCGCCGCCGTGTAGCCGGAGCCCGCCAGCCCCTCGAAGTAGTTGTCGTGCACGCGCTGGTCGTCGCCGTAGAGGCGCACCCCGCCCGTGCCCGCCTTGCCCCCGCCGAGGAACACGTTGCCGTGGATGGCGTTGCGGTCCCCGCGGCGGGCGACGACGGAGCCGGCCGACGTGCGGAACGTGTTGTACCGGACGGTGTTGTCGTCGCTCTTCAGCGAGACGATCTCCGGGTCGGAGTCGCAGTTCTCGAACAGGTTGTGCTCCACGATCGCGAACGAGCTGGAGTCCGACAGCGCCGAGACGCCGAGGCGGATCGCCTCCCCGCCGTTGACGGGCTGGGCCGGGCTGTCGGCGAAGTAGTTGTGGTCGATCCGGTCGTGCTGCGAGATCTGCGTCGCGCCGCCGTAGACCGTGACGTAGTTGCCCAGCACGGTCTTGCCGGCGAACGCGTTGTGGTCCACGCGGTTGTAGCCGCTGCCCTCCCCCGCGATCGACACCCAGTGCCGCGAGGAGGACGGGTCGGCCGGGGGCACGAACGCCAGCCGGAAGTCGTTCCGGGTCAGGCGCACGTTCGTGGACGCCTCGATCTTGAGCGTCGCGGCGTTGCGCCAGGCCAGGCCGCGCACGACGACGTGCTGCGACCGCGTGACCTCGAGCTGGCCGCCGGTGACGACGGCGCCGCCGAGGGTTGCGCCCTCGATCACGATCGGGTGGTCCGCGGTGCCGGCCTTGTCGGCCAGCTTGACCATCGAGTACTCGCCGTCGGCGAGCACGATGCGGTCGCCCGCGACGGCGCCGGCGAACGCGGCCGCCAGCTCCGCGCTGGTGCTCACCCGGACGGTGCGCAGCGGAGCGGGGTCGGCGGCGGCGCGGGCCGCGCCGACGCCCACGCCGGCCGGGGGGGTCGCGGTGTCATATAAACAACAGACGCTGCCCACGATAGTAGGAGTGTAGATATCGGG
>NZ_JBHWZO010000182.1:0-12543 GCF_042728455.1 Promicromonospora sp. NPDC060204 | reverse complement strand
CTGCCGGACACCGCCCTGCACACCGCCGCGTACCTCACGGAGCTGGAGGAGGAGCCGTCTGGCCGCTTGTGCTTACGCTTCGTGCACTTGACCACCGGGGGCGACCGCGAAGGGGAACCCATGACCAAGATCTCGACTGCGACGCGAGCGGCGATCAAGCAGGAGTTCCCGAACCTGACACGAGACGTGAAGAAGTTTCCCGTCCGCGACGGTGAAGAACCCTGGACCGTCCGTGAGGCCGAGGAGCTGGCCGCGCTGCTCCTCGAGGACAAGGAGCGGCTGGAGCGCGAGCTCCATGTCGCCGACCGTGAGCTGTCGGACCTGCTGCGCAACTCGGGCGACGGGGCCGGCGACGACCAGGCCGACTACGGCTCGAGCGCCCTGGAGCGCGAGCAGGAGCTGACGCTCGTCAACAACATGCGCGACCTCCTGGACCAGACGAACCACGCCCTGGGCAGGATCCGGAAGGGCACCTACGCCACGTGCGAGCTCACGGACCTGCCGATCGGCAAGGCGCGGCTGCAGGCGTTCCCGAGGGCCACTCTCTCGGTCGAGGCGAAGGCGCGCGAGGAGCGCCGCGGCGCCTGAGCGGCCGGCGTGACGAGGGCGTCACGCCGGACCTCGCACCGGGTCCTGCACTCGATATCAACGCTGTGATGTCTGAGTTACGTGCATACCTGATGCATTGCCATGGAGTTCGATCCTGGAATGTCGTTTTTCGTTCTCCAGGCGCCCCGTGCGGCACGTCACGTTCCGATTGACAGGGTGAATTTCACCCCGGATGCTCGTCCAGGTGAATCACACACGTGTGGTTCACCGCTATTTCGACGGACGCTATTCGAGGGGGAAAACACAATGATCCGAGGATTCCGTGCAACGTGTCGTGCGGGTGCGGCCGTGGCCATGTCGGCCGGTCTGGTCGTCGCCGCGGCGACGGGCGCCAGCGCACTGACCCAGGGCGACTCGCCCGAGGCGCACGTGATCAGCTCGGCCGAGACCAGCGAGGTGCTCGGCGGGATCGACGGTGCCGTCGGCGTCGTCGGTGCTGACGGTGCGCTGGACGTGCTCGGCGCGACCCAGAACGCGGAGCTCCCCGAGGGGATCGACGGCGTGATGGTCCCCGAGGAGGTCGCCACGGCTGGTGACGTCGTCGAGATCGGTGGCGACGGCAGCTTCAACGCGCTGAACAACGTGTGCGTCGCTCCCTGGTACTGGGAAGGCCCGGGCAACGTGGGCAGCACCGCCAACCTGACCGACTACCAGGCCTGCGACGAGGGCGACGCCGTCATCGGTGGCGAGGACTCGGTCAACATCCTGAACAACGTGTGCGTCGCGCCGTGGCACTGGGACGGTCCGCTGAACCTGTTCCAGACCGGCAACGTGACCGGCTACGCCGCTTGCTGACGTTCTGACGTCAATTGACTGTCACCGTGCGGTGACACGGTGATGTCGCATCAGGCGAGGCCCTTTCCCGGGAATCTGGGAAAGGGCCTCGCTGTTTGTGCGCCGTCCTTGTGCATTTGCTGATCTTTGTCCATAGGCTCCGTTTTCCGAGGCGCGCGGCGCGTGGTGTTTCCGCGTCCTTCCGCGGTTCTCCGGCGCGGCGCCGGACGCGGGGTCGGGCAGGGCTCGCGGCATGGGAGACTTTGCCTGATGTCTACTCCCGCTGAACCCTCCGCCGTGGCCGGCGACGAGACGAGTCCCGCAGCCACGCCCTCGCCGTCCGGCAGCCGTGTGCTCGTTGCCTGGACCGGCGTGCTCGCGGCCCTCGTCCTGGCCGCCGACCAGCTCACGAAGTGGTGGGCCGAGTCCGCGCTGACGCCGAACGCCGAGCCGATCCCGCTCGTGGGTGACCTGCTCGGTCTGCGCCTCATCTACAACCCGGGCGCCGCGCTGTCGATCGCCTCGGGCTACACCTGGATCCTGACCATCGTCGTGACGGTCGTCGTGATCTTCATCGTCCGGGCGATCGGTCGCCTCGGGTCGCGGGGCTGGGCCGTCGCGCTCGGCCTGCTGCTCGGTGGCGCCGTCGGCAACCTCATCGACCGCCTGGCGCGCGAGCCCGGGTTCGCGCGCGGGCACGTCGTGGACTTCATCGACTACGCCGGCTTCTTCGTGGGCAACGTGGCCGACATCGCCGTCGTCGCCGCGGCCGTGCTGATCGCGCTGCTCTCCCTGCGGGGGATCGGCCTGGACGGCAAGCGGCACACGGGTGACGAGGACGCCGAGGCACCGGCGGACGAGGCTGAGGACGCCTCGGTGGACTCGGCGAACAAGGTGGCGGGCGAGCCGTCCGGCACGCCCGCCCCGAAGCCGGCGGGCGAGCAGGGCGACCCCGCCTGATGGCGCTGCGTACCCTGCCCGTCCCCGACGGGCTCGCCGGCGACCGCGTCGACGCGGCGCTGGCCCGCATGCTCGGCTTCTCGCGGACGCGCGCCGCGGAGCTCGCCGAGGCGGGCGCCGTCTCGCTCGACGGCCGCCAGGTCGGCAAGTCGGACCGCGTGGTCGCGGGCGGCTGGCTCGAGGTGGACATGCCGGAGGAGCGGCCCGCCGTCGAGGTCGTGGCGGAGCCCGTGCCCGGAATGGGCATCGTGTACGACGACGACGACCTGGTCGTGATCGACAAGCCCGTCGGCGTGGCGGCGCACCCGTCGCCGGGCTGGACCGGACCCACCGTGGTCGGGGCCCTGATCGCCGCGGGGTACCGCGTCTCCACGTCGGGCGCGGCGGAGCGGCAGGGGATCGTGCACCGGCTCGACGTCGGCACCTCGGGGCTCATGGTCGTGGCGAAGTCGGAGGTCGCGTACACGGGCCTCAAGCGTGCCTTCAAGGAGCGCACGGTCGACAAGGTCTACCACGCGCTCGCCCAGGGCCACCCCGACCCGACGTCGGGCACGATCGACGCGCCGATCGGCCGGCACCCCAGCTCGGACTGGAAGTTCGCCGTGACGGCGGACGGCAAGCCGTCGGTGACGCACTACGAGACGCTGGAGATGCTGTCCGCGGCCTCGCTGCTGGAGGTGCACCTGGAGACCGGGCGCACCCACCAGATCCGGGTGCACTTCGCGGCGCTGCGCCACCCGCTCGTGGGCGACCTGACCTACGGCGCCGACCCGGTGCTGGCCTCCAGGGTGGGGCTGACCCGGCAGTGGCTGCACGCGCACCGGCTGGGTTTCGAGCACCCCGTGACCGGTCGCTGGGTCGAGGTGGAGTCGCCGTACCCGGCCGACCTGGAGGCCGCGCTCGACGTGGTGCGGGGCGCGTACACGTGATGTGAGGTTCCGCTCGGCGTTTGGCGTCGGAGTGTCAGTGTCCCGTGCCTAAGATCTGGACATGCCCACCGCCACCGCTTCGAAGAGCGACGACTTCGTCCACCTCCACGTGCACACCGAGTTCTCGATGCTGGACGGCGCGGCGAGAATCGGCGACCTCATGGAGGAGGTCGCGCGGCAGGGGCAGCACGCCATCGCGACGACGGACCACGGGTACCTGTTCGGCGCGCACGAGTTCTGGGCGCAGGCGCAGAAGGCGGGCATCAAGCCGATCATCGGCGTCGAGGCGTACATCACGCCGGGCACCAGCCGGTTCGACCAGACGCGCGTGCGCTACGGCGAGGCAGGCCAGGAGTCGGACGACGTCTCGGCGCGCGGTGCGTACACGCACATGACGCTGCTGAGCAAGAACAACACCGGCATGCACAACCTGTTCCGGGCGTCCTCCCTGGCCTCCCTGGAGGGCCAGATGGGCAAGTGGCCCCGCATGGACCGGGACCTGCTGGAGCGCTATTCGGACGGGCTCATCGCGACGACCGGCTGCCCGTCGGGCGAGATCCAGACGCGGCTGCGGCTGGGCCAGTGGGACGAGGCGGTCCGGCAGGCCGGCGAGCTGCAGGAGATCTTCGGCAAGGAGAACTACTACGTCGAGCTGATGGACCACGGGCTCGACATCGAGACCCGGGTGACCAAGGAGCTCCTCGAGCTGTCCAAGGTCATCGGCGCCAAGCTCGTGGCCACGAACGACCTGCACTACGTGCGCGAGGAGGACTCGACCAGCCAGGAGGCGCTGCTGGCGATCAACTCCGGCTCCACGCTGGACGACCCGAACCGCTTCAAGTTCGACGGCTCGGGCTACTACGTGAAGTCCGCGGCCGAGATGCGCAAGGTCTTCAAGGAGCTGCCCGAGGCGTGTGACAACACGCTGCTCATCGCCGAGCAGTGCGAGGTCTCGTTCGACACCTCGGCCAACTACATGCCGCGCTTCCCCGTGCCGGACGGCGAGGACGAGATCTCCTGGTTCATCAAGGAGGTCGAGGCGGGCCTGTTGCGGCGCTACCCGAACGGCTACTCGGACGCGGTGCGCAAGCAGGCCGACTACGAGGTCGAGGTCATCATCCAGATGGGCTTCCCGGGGTACTTCCTCGTGGTCGCCGACTTCATCAACTGGTCCAAGGACCAGGGCATCCGCGTGGGGCCGGGCCGCGGGTCGGCCGCCGGGTCGATGGTGTCCTACCTGATGGGCATCACGGAGCTGGACCCGCTGGAGCACGGCCTGATCTTCGAGCGCTTCCTCAACCCGGAGCGCGTCTCCATGCCCGACGTCGACGTCGACTTCGACGAGCGTCGGCGCGGTGAGGCCATCCGGTACGTCACGGAGAAGTACGGCGATGACCGCGTGGCCCAGATCGTCACCTACGGCACCATCAAGGCCAAGCAGGCCCTGAAGGACTCCGCGCGGCTGCTCGGCATGCCGTACGCCATGGGGGAGAAGCTCACCAAGGCCATGCCGCCCGCCGTCATGGGCAAGGACATCTCCCTGAGCGGCATCTTCGACCCGAAGGACAAGCGGTATTCGGAGGCGGCGGAGTTCCGCCAGGTGCACGAGGCCGACCCCGAGGCTCAGCGCGTGGTCGAGCTCGCACTCGGTATCGAGGGCCTGAAGCGCCAGTGGGGCGTGCACGCGGCCGGCGTCATCATGTCCAGCGAGCCGCTGATCGACATCATCCCGATCATGAAGCGCCCGCAGGACGGCGCGGTCATCACGCAGTTCGACTACCCGACGTCCGAGGGCCTCGGCCTGATCAAGATGGACTTCCTGGGTCTGCGCAACCTCACGATCCTCGACGACGCGCTCGAGAACATCGTGATGAACGGCAAGGACCCGATCGACATCGAGAAGGTGGCGCTCGACGACAAGGCCACCTACGAGCTGCTCGCCAGCGGCAACACGCTGGGCGTCTTCCAGCTCGACGGCGGGGCCATGCGGTCCCTGCTGCGGCAGATGCGGCCCGACAACTTCGAGGACGTCTCCGCCGTCATCGCCCTGTACCGCCCCGGGCCGATGGGCATGAACTCGCACATCAACTACGCGCTGCGCAAGAACGGGCAGCAGCAGATCGAGGCGATCCACCCGGCCGTTTCAAAACCGTTCGCGGAGATCCTGGACGAGACGTACGGCCTGATCGTCTACCAGGAGCAGGTCCAGCGCGCCGCCCAGATCATGGCCGGCTACTCGCTCGGCCAGGCCGACCTGCTGCGCCGCGCCATGGGCAAGAAGAAGCCCGAGGTGCTGGCCAAGGAGTATGTCAACTTCGAGAAGGGCGCCAAGGACAAGGGATACAAGCCCGACGCGATCAAGGCGGTCTGGGACACCCTGGTCCCGTTCGCTGGCTACGCCTTCAACAAGGCGCACTCCGCCGGCTACGGCCTCGTCGCCTACTGGACCGCGTACCTCAAGGCGAACTACCCCGCCGAGTACATGGCCGGCCTGCTGCAGTCGGTGGGTGACAACAAGGACAAGATGGCGCTCTACCTCAACGAGTGCCGTCGCATGGGCATCACGGTGCTCCCGCCGGACGTCAACGAGTCCGCGGCCAAGTTCACGGCCGTCGGCGGCGACATCCGCTTCGGCCTCACCGGCGTGCGGAACGTGGGCCGCAACGTCGTGGACGCGATCGTCGAGGCCCGCGAGGAGAAGGGCACCTACACCTCGTTCCAGGACTTCCTCGACAAGGTCCCGGCGCCCGTCTGCAACAAGCGCACCATCGAGTCCCTCATCAAGGCAGGCGCGTTCGACTCCCTCGGCCACACCCGGCGCTCGCTGCTCGTGATCCACGAGCAGGCCGTCGACTCCGTGATCGGCGTGAAGCGCAAGGAGGCCGAGGGTCAGTTCGACCTCTTCGCCGACTTCGGCGGTGGCGGCGACGACGAGGGCATGGGCTTCTCCGTCGACGTGCCGGACCTGCCGGACTGGGAGAAGAAGCAGAAGCTGCAGTTCGAGCGCGAGATGCTCGGCCTGTACGTGAGCGACCACCCGCTGTCCGGGCTGGAGCACGTGCTCCAGCGGGCGGCAGACACCTCGGTCGCCTCGCTGCTCGCCGACGAGAGCCGGCCGGACGGCTCGGTGGTGACCGTGGCGGGTCTGCTCACCTCCGTGCAGCGCAAGATGAGCAAGAACGGCAACCCGTGGGCGGCCGTGACCGTCGAGGACCTGGAGGGTGCCGTCGAGGTCATGTTCTTCGGCGAGACCTATCTTGCCTACTCGACGATGCTGGCCGAGGACCAGGTGGTCGTGCTGCGCGGCAGGGTGCGACGCCGTGACGAGTCCATGCAGCTGCAGGCCATGGAGGTGGCCCTGCCGGACATCACGGCGAGCTCCGACTCGCCGTTGTCCGTGACCATGCCGCACACGCGCGCGATCGAGTCGGTCGTGGTCCGGCTGCGCGAGGTGCTCGCCACGCACCCCGGGTCCGCGGAGGTGCACATCGCCGTGGCCGAGCCCGGCAAGCGGACCGTGGTGCGCGCCGCCGACAGCCTGCGGGTGGAGAAGTCGCCAGCACTGTTCGGCGACCTCAAGGCCCTGCTCGGCCAGGGCTGCCTGTCGTGACCGAGGCCCCCGGCGCGGCGCCGGCCGAGACCGACCGCTACGACGAGCGCGACCACGAGCGGTTCACGGTCGTGCCCGCCGCCTACCTCTACTTCCGGCGAGAGGGGCAGGTGCTGCTCCAGCTCCGGCAGGGCACCGGCTACCGCGACGGCTACTGGGCCTGCGCGGCTGCCGGCCACGTCGAGGAGGGCGAGTCGGTGATCGCCACCGCCGTACGCGAGGCCCGCGAGGAGCTCGGCGTCGAGGTCGCGCCCGAGGACGTCCGGCCGCTGACCGTGCTGCACCGCGGCGTGCCGGGCGGCCCCGCGATCGAGCAGCGTGTCGACTTCATGTTCGAGGTGACCCGCTGGACCGGGACGCCGTCGATCCAGGAGCCCGACAAGGCCGCCGACCTGGCCTGGTTCCCGTTCGTGGGGCTGCCGGACCCGGTGGTGCCGCACGAGCTGGCGGTGCTGCGCGCGGTCCACGACGCGGGCCGTCACGGCACGGACATGCCGCGCCTGATGACGTTCGGCTTCTGACCTTCGCCCCACATGTCAGACGCTCAGGTCACCGGGGTGGCCTGAGCGTCTGACACATCACGGGTGGGCTACGTCAGCAGGTGCCCACCTTCTGCCACGGGCCCCACGGGATGCCCGGCTCCTGGTTGCGGGTCCAGTACTTGGCCCGCCAGAGCTTGCCCTCGTGCTCGACGGTCTCGCCGCCGGTGTAGATCCACGAGTTCGTCCAGGCCTGGTACGTCTCGTCGCCGCAGACGACGTCCGCCCCGACCTCGGCCCACGGACCCCACGGCGTGGCGCCCGGCTTCTGACCCTTGGTCCACCACTGGGCGACCCACACGGAGCCGTCGTGGAGGACCTCGTCGCCAGCGGTGTAGATCGCCTTGCGGTCCCAGGCGGGGATGTCCGGCACCCCCGTCACGTCGACGTCGATCGACGTCACGGCCGGCTCGTCGAACGGGTTGTCGGTGACGTGCTCGGCGGCGTTGGTGTACGTGCCCGTGACGGCGTCAGGGGCCACCGTGACCTCGTACGACAGGGCGACCGGGTCGAGATCCGGTGCCACGTAGTCGAAGCAGATCGACCCGCCCTCGGTCAGGGCGGACGACGGGTCGCCCGCGTTCACGACGGCGGTGCCGAGCGTGCCCGCGAGGTTCTCGACGCCGATCGTCGCGGTCTCCGGGAGAGCACCCAGGTCGGGGTAGGCGAAGACGATCTCCGGGCGGTCCTCCGACACGGACTTGTAGATCCGGGCCTGGAACGTGCCGACCGAGTTGGAGAGGTCGGCGGGGTCGCCACCGAACTCGAACGGGTCGTCCCACTGGACCAGGGCGGTCTCGAGGTCGCGGGTGTTGGCGATCCGCACGCCACGGCCGTTGGCCTGCGACAGCTCCAGGTCGGCCCAGAGCGGTGCGATGACACCGTTCGGGGCGGCCGCGTCGGGCAGCTCCTGCGGGGTCCACGGCTCCCCGTCGTAGCCGCCCGCGATCGTGATCAGGCCGTCCTCCGAGACCGTCAGGTTCGGCGACTGGGTGTCGTAGTGCGCGAACGGGCCGATGTTCCCGAACGCGTTGATGGCAACCGTGTCACCGTCGAGCGGGGCGAACGGGATGCCCGCCGCGCCCAGGTCCTGGAACCCGGCCCACGCCGCACACTGTGGCTCGGACGCCGGTGTCGACGCCACGTACGCGCCCACCGCGCCCACCTGCGTGGGCACGTCGACCTCCCACGTGATCGTCTGCCCGTCGACGACGCCGTCACCGGTCACCGACGCCTCGTCGATGCTCAGCCCGTCCGGCACCGTGTCGGTGACCGTGTAGGTGAGGTCCGCGGGCGTCACGTTGGGCTGGACGGTGATGTCGTACCCGATGGTGTCGCCGATCCCGGCGGCCTCCACCGACGCCGTCTTGGTCACGTCGTCGGCCACGCGGGAGATACGGACCGGGATCTCGCCGATGTCGCCCGGGCTGTCGGGCGACGAGCCGAGCACCGCGGTGCCGAAGAACACGTCGCCCGCGGCGGCCGTGGGCAGGTCCCAGCGCAGCCGCACGTCGTACGGCTCGCCCACCGGCACCTCACCGTCGGGTCCGGCCACCCCGGCGTTGTCGAGGTCCTCGGTCGGGACGACGGCGGTCGCCAGCGTGTGCGCGTCGGGCTGGTCGCCGGTGCCGGTCCAGTTCTGGACCAGCACCCACCAGGTCCCGGCCTCCGGGTCGGGGATGTCGCACGCCTCGGCGGCGGACGACGTCGTGGAGGCGCAGACCTGCGTCGCCGGGCTCGGCGTGTCGCCGGTGCCGACGAACATGTCGAGGTCCGGCGCCTCGGCGGCGGTGATCTCGGCCACGAGCCGCGCCGCGCCGTCGGGCACCTCGAGCGTGGTGACCTCGACCTGGCTCAGGTCGTCGAACGCGTCTGAGTTGGTCGGGTCCTGGCTGAGGGATGCCTCGTGCAGGTCCGCCTCGACGAGACCCTTCACCGAGCCGGTGAAGTCGCTGACCGCGATGGACTTCAGGCCGGTCACGGCCTGCGAGCCGGTGTCCCGGCGCGTGGTGACGTCGATCTCGCTCGGCAGGATCGCGCCGGACGGGACGACGGCGACCGGCAGGGTCACGGCCGGCACGTCCTCGTTGCTCGGGGTGAGCGTGATGCGCCCGAACAGCGTCTCGCCGTCGGGGGCGCCGTCGACGTCCGCGGTGACCGAGATGCCGAGCGAGTCGCCGGGGGACACGGTGTCCGCCGACAGATCGACGGAGAGCGACAGCCCCTCGTCGGAGACAGCGGACGCCGTCCACGTGACGCCGGCCGGGGCCGACGGCGGCGCGACCGCCGTCCGCTCCCAGGAGCAGGTCGCGAGGCACTGGGTGTCGGCGAAGGACGGCAGGTTGAGCGTGCTCGGGTCGCCGCCCTGCTCCGGGTCGGCGGCCAGGTAGTTCGCGCCGGTCTCGTCGAACAGCAGGCCCGCCTGGACGGCGGCCCCGATGTCCATGTGACCGCTGCCCTGCTCGTACGGCGTGGCGGGCGAGCCGTCGAAGTCCTTGACGGTGGTGCGCGCCGTGGTCATGAGCGCCGACTGCTGCTGGGCCGGGGTCCACTCCGGACGGGCCTGCGTGAGCAGGGCGCCCGCGCCGGCCACGTGCGGGCTCGACATCGAGGTGCCCGAGATGATGCCGTACTCGACGTGGTCGTACGCGCCGTCGGCCACGCCGTACGCGGCGAGGATGTCGACGCCCGGGGCGGTGATGGACGGCACGATCGTGTCGACGGCCCGGTTGGGGCCGCGCGAGGAGAAGCTGGACATGGTGTCGCCCAGCGCGTCGTCCGTGATGAAGGTGGTGCCGGCGATCGTGCCGGTGTGGCCCGAGCCGTCGGCCAGCCAGGCACGCAGGGTCTCGCCGTCGGCGTAGCTGATGGCGACACCCGGGACGGCGAACGCGTCACCGAGCAGCGAGCCGCCGTTGACCTGGTCGTTCGTCAGCACGAAGCCGGTGGCGCCCTGCGCCGCGACGTTGGAGGACTTCTCCACGCGGCCGTTGCCGCCACGGGCGCAGACCACGATCTTGTCGGCGTAGTCCGCCTCGTGGCCCGTGGTCGTGGTGCACTGCGGGTCGCCCACGGAGGCCGCGTCGACGATCCCGGTCGCGGGCAGCGGGCCGGTCAGGGACTTGCCCCTGAGGTCGGCCAGGTCACCCGCGCTGCTGGTCAGGTCGCCCAGGGTGTTGAGCATGTGCCGGTTGTGCGTCGAGGCGCCCACCGAGGTGATCCACGGTGCGTCGGCGGGGGAGCCCGTCGTGGCGAACCCGGGGCCGTCGTTGCCGTTGGACGTGGCCACGAAGATGCCCGCGGCGCGCGCGTTGAGGAAGCCGAGCGCGTCGAAGTCGTTCCACAGGTCCGACGGCGACGAGGAGCCGATCGAGTAGTTGATGACGTCGACGCCGTCGGCGATGGCCTGGTCGATCGAGGCCGTCAGGCCTGCGGTGGTGCAGCAGCCGCGGTAGCTGATCACGTTCGCGTGCGGCGCGACGCCCGAGACGTCGAACGTCGGCGGGTTCGTGCCCTCCGGCGCCGTCGGCGTCACGTCGTCGACCACGTTGCCGCCCGAGGTGGAGGCGGTGTGCGAACCGTGGCCGTCCTCGTCCAGCGCGCTGCGGTCGGCGGCGCTCAGGAACCCGTAGGCGCCGATGAGCTTGCCGTTGCAGGGGAAGTCCGGGTCGTACTGGTCGGTGTTCGCCGGGTCGCAGACACCCAGGTAGTTGCCCGCGCCGAGCGGGTTGGTGTGGGTGTAGCCGTCGTCGCCGGTCTCGGCGAACGAGGGGCTGGACGGGTGGATGCCGGTGTCGATGGTGCCGATCACGACACCCTCGCCCTTGTAGTTCTCCGGGAGGTCGAGCTCCTCGACGGCGTTCCACAGCGCGTCGGCGTTGCTCCACGCCGGACCGGCGTCCGTGTGCAGCTCGTGCTCCTTGTCGAGCGAGATGTACGCGACGGCCGGGTCCTTGGCGACCTCCGCGGCCTCCTGCGGCGTCAGGACGGCGGACAGGCCGTTGGCGGCGTACTGGTACGTGAACGGCACGTCGACGTCGTGGCCGACCTTCCGCTCCATGCGGGTGACGAAGTCGTCCTGCTCCGCCTCCAGGAACTCCGTGTACTCGCGCACCCGCGTGGTCGACGGGTCGAGCGTCCGGCCCGCACGGGGTGCCGTGGCGGCCAGCCCCTCGACGCCACCGGTGTAGGTCGGCACGGCGGCCTCGGCCAGGCGGATGAGGTAGGTGCGCTCCGCCTTGCCGCGCCCGAGGGCGAACTTCTGGATGCCGGTGTCCCGCTCGACCCCGGCCTGCGGGGTGGTCTCCGCCGGCACCAGGTCCTCGGCGAGGAGGTCACGGGGACCGACCTTGTCGGTGGACGGCGGCGCCGCGGGCAGCACGGCGGCTGCCGCGGGCGTGAACGCCGCCGCTAGAGCCGTGACCGCGGCCACGGCGAGCAGGGGCGTTCTGGACCTGTATGACATGGAGGCTCCCTCGGTACGGCAGCGATGGAACGAGCAACGTGCAGGTGTGCGACATTCCTCGCTTACCGCGCAGTGCCATGTCAATGCTTCTGTACAGGATTCACCCAGTCACAGATCAGGAGGGTGCGCGGTCGAGACGTCGAGACGACCCGACGAAAGGCGCAGCACCATGACTGAGAACCACGCGGAGCACCTGCACCAGGCCGGCGAGCACGCCGGGCCGGTGGCGAGCTGGATGAAGGCGGCGACGATGCTGCAGGACGCGTCGCCGATCACCGTCCCCGAGGGCGCCTCGGCGATGACGATCCACGTCCAGTGGGAGCCGGGCGACCCGGGCACCCCGCCGCACCGCCACTCCGGGCCCGCCTTCGGGTACGTGATCCAGGGCGCGGTCCGGTTCGAGCTGGAGGGCGAGCCCGAGCGGGTCGTCGAGGCCGGCGGGACGTTCTGGGAGCCGGGCGGCGACGTCATCCACTACCAGGACGGCAACGCCCTGGACGACGCTCGGACGGAGTTCGTGGTGACCATGATGTGCGCGCCGGGCAAGCCGATGCTGGAGCTGGTGGCCGAGTCGGAGCTCGCGGAGCGGGCGCACCTGCGCGCGCCGCGCCCCGGGGCCTGACCCGCTAGTGGAACCGCCCGCGCACGGCCTCGCCG
>NZ_JBHWZO010000181.1:0-12648 GCF_042728455.1 Promicromonospora sp. NPDC060204 | reverse complement strand
ATCTGTTGCCTCGGAGGCTTCGAGGCAACAGATAGCCCGCACTCAACGGTTCAGGCGGGGTCGTCAGCCGGGGGTTCCTCGTTCATCACCGTGACCAGGCTGCGCAGACGGGCGTTGGTGAACAGGTCCTCCAGCATCACCACGGTGCCCGCCGAGTCCGCGAGCGGCACCCGCCAGTTCGGGTACTCGGAGTCGGTGCCGGGCTGGTTCTGCGTGCGGCGCTCGCCCACGGCGTCGGCCAGGGAGACGCCCACCAGCGCGGACGGCGTGTCCTTGAGGTAGCGGTGCAGGCCCTCGACGAGCTCGCGCTCGGACGGGTCGAACGTCGTCAGCCCCCGGCGCGACAGCGCCTCCACGAGCGACTCGCGCTCCTGGCGGGCCCGCGCGCGCAGGATCGTCGCGTCCTCCGTGAGCAGGCCGAGCCGCTCCCGCAGGTCCACGTGCTCCCCCGCCAGGTATCCGGCGGTGGGCGGCAGGTCGTGGGTGGTCACGGTGGCCAGGGCCGCGCTGCGGTAGGCCTCCGGCTCGACCGGCGCGCCGGCCTCGTCCCGCTCGAACAGCAGCACGGACGTGCCCAGGACGCCGCGCTCCGCGAGGTAGTCGCGGATCCAGGGCTCGAACGTGCCCAGGTCCTCGCCCACGATCGCCACGCCGGCGCGGTGCGCCTCCAGGCACAGGATGCCGATCAGCGCCTCGTGGTCGTACGTGACGTACGCGCCCGCCGACGCGCGCGCTCCGCCAGGGATCCACCAGAGGCGGAAGAGCCCGAGCACGTGGTCGACCCGCAGGCCGCCG
The DNA here is from genome assembly GCF_042728455.1 of Promicromonospora sp. NPDC060204. Taxonomy (NCBI): domain Bacteria; kingdom Bacillati; phylum Actinomycetota; class Actinomycetes; order Micrococcales; family Promicromonosporaceae; genus Promicromonospora; species Promicromonospora sp. NPDC060204. The sequence continues at coordinate 11,853 of NZ_JBHWZO010000181.1, read as the reverse complement.
CAGTGGCGCAGCACGGTGCGCAGCATCTCGCGGTACGGCGCGTAGCCCACCTTGGCGAGCGCCCGCGGGTTCCACGGGGGCTGGGACCAGTTCTGGCCCTGCTGGTTGTACATGTCCGGCGGGGCGCCCACGGACACGCCGCGGGCGAGGACGGCGGCGTCCGCCCAGGCGTCCGCGCCCTCCGGGTTCGAGCCGACGGCGAGGTCCTTGAACACGCCCAGCCGCATGCCGGCGTCGAGGCCGGCGCGGTGGGCCGCGCGGAGCTGCTCGTCGGCCACCCACTGCAGCCAGCAGTAGAACTGGACCCGGTCCGACAGGGCGTTGCGCAGGGTCTGCACGCCGGACGAGCCCGGGTCGGAGAGCTCCGCCGGCCAGTCCCGGCCGTCCAGGTGCTCCTTGATGGCGCACCAGGTGGCGAAGTCGACCAGGCCGCGGCCCTGGGCCAGCACGAACTCGTCGAACGCCGTCTGCCGGGCCGCCGACCGCGGCGCCGTGTACACGACCTCCAGGGCCGCCTTCTTGGCCTCCCAGACGGCGTCCCGGTCGATCGGCCCCGAGTCCTCGGACAGCTCGCGGACGGGCTCGGCGGCCCACTCCACGAGCGACCGGTCGGCGGCGGAGAGATACGCCGTCTCACGGATGTCCTCGACCCGGATGTACAGCGGCGACATGAACCGCCGCGACGTCGGCAGGTACGGGCTCGGGGTCACCGGCACCACGGGCTCGGTCGCGTGCAGCGGGTTGATCGCGACGAAGTCGGCCCCGCCGTTGTGCGCCGTCTGCCAGGCGAGGTCGCCCAGGTCGGCGAGGTCGCCCATCCCCCAGGAGTCCCGGGACCGCACGGAGTAGAGCTGGACCATGAAGCCCCAGGCCTGCTTGCGGGCGATCTCCTCACGCAGCTCCAGCCGCGCGGGCGTCACCACGAGCGAGGCCTGCGCCGTCTGCCCGCCCGCCTCCGCGTGCAGCGTGTGCCAGCCGAGCGGCAGGGTGTCCGGGAGCGTGAAGGCGGCCCGGCCGACCTTGCGGCTGTCGACGGTGCGCGGCTCGGCGTAGACGTCGGCCTGGCGCAGCTGCACCCGGGAGCCCTTCACCGTGGCGAACGAGCCGGACGTGGGGGCACCGCCGGGCGCCGTCACCCGCCAAGGCGTCGCGCTCGCCGGGACGACGGGCGTCTCGGCCCGCTCGAGCTCGACCCACGCGGTCACGTCCGCGCCGTCGGCGACGTGCACCGGGACCTGTACCTCGGTGCCCTCGCGCGTGACGACCGTGGGCGGCAGCATGGCGCGCCACTCGTCGTCGCGGACGCGGTCCAGGCTGGCCGTGACGGCGCCGGGGGTCGACGCCTGGACCCCGAGCGCCTCCAGCACCGCGACGAGCGTCGAGGAGCTGACCTGCTGCACGCGGCCGTCGTGGTCGGTGTACTCGCACTGCACGCCGTGGGCTGTCGCCAGCTCGGCCAGCTCCTGCGGCACGGTGGAGCCGTCTCCGGTAGACCCGGGCATCGGTTCGTCGGTCACAAGGAAAGATCCTGCCATCTACCGACCCGTACCGGGCGCAACCCGGCCCGAAAAACCCTATGTCAGCTGACGCCGGGGGTGTCCCCCACGACGCCCTCCTCGAACGGGGCGGGCGCGGAGCGCGCCACGATCCCCGCGTCCAGCAGGGCCGCGTGCGCGGCCACGCGCAGCGACCGGGCGACCGCCCACTGCTGCGCCGGGCGCACCTGGGCGTGCAGCGTGAACGTCAGGCCGCCCTGGTCCACCTCGTCGACGCCGCGCACCGACGGGGTCTCCAGGAGGCTGTCGGCCAGCTCGGGGTCGTTCTTGACGCGGTCGACGGCGCGGCCGAGCGCCGCGCGCACGGCGTCGATGTCGGCCCCCAGCGGGACCTGCACCGGGGCGACGGCGCGGCTCCACTCCTGGGTGCGGTTGCCCGCGCGCACGATCTCGCCGTTGCGGACGTACCAGAGGGTGCCGTCGAAGGCACGGACCTGGGTGAGCCGCAGGCCCATGGCCTCGACGGTGCCGATCACGCCGGCGCCGAGGTCCACGTTGTCGCCCACGCCGAACTGGTCCTCGATGAGCAGGAGGACGCCGGACAGGAAGTCCTTGACCAGGCTCTGCGCGCCGAAACCGATGGCGACGCCGACCACGCCGGCCCCGGTCAGCAGCCCGGTGATGGGCATGCCGATGATCTGCAGGATCGACAGGGCCATGATCGTGCCGATCACGATGTTCACGGTCGAGTTCAGGACCGACCCGACGGTCCGCGCACGCTGGGCACGTCGCTCGGCCGCACGGGGGTTGGCCGCACCGAACACGTCGGCCAGCGCCTGCGGCGTCATGAGCACGTTCTTGCGGCGGCGCTTGCCGCCCGCTCCCTGGACGGCGCCGGGCGTGGTGACGGGGATGGCGCCCGTGGTGGTACCCACCGGGGTGGCGACCGTCTCGACGACGGCGCGCGGCTTCTGGCCGATCGCGATGCGCTCGGCGAGGCTGGTGACCACACGCCGAAGGACGGCGATGGCGACCAGCCCGATCGCCAGGATCAGGATGACCTTCAGCGGCTTGTTACCGAACCAGGTCCAGAAATCCTCGGCGCTGTCGAACACGGAGGCAGCAAGAGACTCGAACACGGCCCCCAACCTACTCGGGTCGAACCGGAGGACCAGTACATCTCCGGCCGCGTCCGACGGACCACTGCGCGACCTTCACAGCCCGTTCGCGCCCCGGTTCCACGCGGCCGGCGGGCAGTGAAGCAGGTCACGGGCCCGGGAGCTCGTCCCGGGCCCGTGACCGTCGCTCGCTACGGGTTCACACCCTCGTGATCACACCCTGAGCGTGTCCAGCTCGGCCGCGAGGTTGTCCGCCTCGGGTCCGACGATCACCTGAACCACCCTGCCCGACCGCACCACGCCGAACGCGCCCGACGACTTCAGTCCGGGCTCGTCCACGAGGGACGGGTCGCTCACCTCGACCCGTAGCCGGGTGATGCACGGTTCCAGCTCGACGACGTTCGAGGTTCCCCCGAGTGCCGCAAGAATCTGGTCAGCCTTGGTCATGTCTCAACTCCCACCGTGCGTCGCTGCAGGTTTGTCCCCACCCTATCTGTGCTGGCAAGCCCTTCGCCCGGGCAATTGTCGAGTTGCTCACACGAGACCGAGTTTCACCGGACCGTCATAGGCGGGTGGCAGGATGAACGGCGTGACACAGGAACCTTCCTTCTTCGAGGCCGTCGGCGGCCACGACACGTTCGTGCGCCTCGTCGACGCGTTCTACGACGGCGTCGCGGACGACCCGGTGCTGCGCCCCATGTACCCCGAGGAGGACCTGGGGCCGGCCAAGGAGCGCCTGACGCTGTTCCTCGAGCAGTACTGGGGCGGACCCGGCACCTACTCCGCGCAGCGCGGGCACCCGCGCCTGCGGATGCGGCACGCGCCGTTCAAGGTGAACCCGGACGCCCGCGACCGCTGGCTCGCGCACATGCGGACCGCCGTCGACTCGCTCGGCCTGGCCCCGATCCACGAGTCGCAGCTGTGGGACTACCTGGAGCGCGCGGCCTTCAGCATGATCAACACGTTCGAAGACTGACCCCGCTCGAAGACTGAACCAGAAGAACCGAAGGAGACGCCCGCACGTGGACGCCACCCCTGACCTGATCGCCGGCGACGCCACGTCGGACCACGCGCCCGACGCGCTCGACCGCCTGCTGCAGGTGCTCGACCTGCGGCACCTCGAGGGCTGGGGACCGCGCGGCGAGGAGGACGTGCTGCGCGGCAACAGCATGCCCGCCCTGGCGAACCGCGCCTACGGCGGTCAGGTGCTCGCGCAGGCGATCCTGGCGGCGGACCGGACGGTGCCCGACGGTCGTCAGATCCACTCCCTGCACGGCTACTTCCTGCGGGAGGGACGGGTCGAGGAGCCCATCGACTTCGCGGTCGAGCGGCTGCGCGACGGACGCTCGTTCAGCGCGCGCCGCACCCACGCGATCCAGTTCGGCAAGCCGATCCTGTCGATGATCGCCTCCTTCCAGGAGGACCAGCCCGGCTACGACCACTCGATGCCGATGCCCGACGGCGTCCCCGCGCCCGACGAGGTCGGCTCCGCCTTTGACGAGCTCGGGTCCCTGCCGGACGGCCCCGACGTCCGCGCCCAGTTCTGGGCGGACTCGCCGTTCGAGCTGCGGCACGTGGGCGGGTCCCTGTACCTGCACCCGGACGTCGCGGTGGCCCGGGGCGGCACGCCGCCCGCCACGCAGCTCGTCTGGATGCGCACGCGCCGCCCGCTGGGCATCAAGGACCAGTCGATGCACCGCGCCCTGCTGGCCTACGCGTGCGACCAGCTCATGCTGGAGCCCGCCATGCGCGCCGCGGGCAAGTCCTGGCAGGACGTCGCCGCGACGGTGCCCATGGCCAGCCTCGACCACGGCATGTGGTGGCACCGCGACGTCCAGGTGGACGAGTGGATGCTGTTCGTGCAGTCCTCGCCCACGGCCCAGGGCGGCCGCGCCCTGGGCACCGCCAAGGTCTACACGCAGGACGGCGTCCTCGTGGCCTCGGCGGGCCAGGAGGGCATGATCCGGCTGCCGGCCTGACCTGCTACGCCCGGGGCGCCGCCCGCCCGGCCCGCTACGCCCCGAGCTCCGCCAGCCGGTCGCGGGCCGCCTGCACCGCCTGCCGGAGCGTGCCGACCTCGTGCGCCGTCGCGGCGACGTCCACCCGCTGCTCCAGGGCGCGCACGAACAGGGCCAGCGCCTCCCCGAGGTAGGGGCGGGCCTGGTCGGCGTGCACCTCGAGCGCCTGGTCGTACCGGCACCGGCCCCAGTGCTGGAGGGCGAAGAACTCCAGCCGCCGCGCGTGCTCGATGCTCGCCGCGTGCTCCCCGTAGTAGTGCGCGGCCTCCAGCGCGAGGCCGAACAGCAGGTCGGCCTCCGAGAACCGGTGCCGCCACTGGAGCACGTGCGCCAGCCGGAGCAAGGGCGCCACGGCACCCAGGGGTACGTCGGCGGCGTGCGAGTGCGCGGCCGCGGCGTCGTCCCCCGGCCCGCCCGCCAGGCGGACGGCGAGCCACCCGAGGCGTTCCGCCTCGGCCAGCCCGGTGTCGGGGTCGTCGTTCTCCGGGGCGAGCGCCCGGGTCAGCGGGACGCGGACGGCGAGCGTCGCCGGCTCGTCGCAGGCCGGGCCGCCGGCCAGCGCGGCGAGGTACGCCCGGGCAGCCGGGACGTCGTCGAACACCTCGTGCAGGGTGACCGGGTCAAGGTAGTGCTGGGGCAGATCCACTGTTCCTCCGTGGCCGAAACCAAGGGGGATGAATCTAGCAATTCGGACACCCTGAGGACCAACTCAGCCCCGATGGCGGAACGTGATCGGCTCCTCCTGGAACTCCTTCCACGCCAGGCGCTCCCCCTCGGTGAGGCGGCGCGGCCGGTCCGAGGCGGCGTCGACGAACACGAGCGTGGTGGTCGCGCGGGCGTAGGGCTTGCCGCCCGACGTCGGGCCGGTCTTCGCCATGCTCGCCGTGCCGTCGTGCACCTCGTAGCAGACCTCGGCGCTCGCGCCGCCGATCCGGCCCAGCCACATCTCGACGCGCACCGGCGTGCGGGTGAACAGCAGCGGGCGCAGGTACTCGATGCGCTGGCCGGCCACGAGCGTGTGGGAGTCGGCGTCGGGGCCGGTCGGCACCACGGCAGTGGGCCAGGCCTCGCCCTCGGGCGCCTCGGGGTGCTGCCAGAAGGCCGTGATCCGGGCGTCCTCCAGCAGGCGGAACATCGCCACGTTGTTGACGTGGGCGTATGCGTCCAGGTCGGACCAGCGCAGCGTGACGGGGACGTGCAGGCGTGTCATGGTCCCTATCCTCTCCCGGCGCCGCGGCCGCGAGGCACCGGCCCGCCTCAGCTCGCCGCGACCGTCGCCGCCGTCCGGCAGCTCGCGAGCCGGGCGAGCTCCTCCCCCACGGGCTCCCGCACCAGCCGGTCGGCGACCTTGCCCACCGACTGCCGCAGCCGCCGGCGCGCCGCGTTCGCCCGACGCCGGGCGCCCAGCGCGCCGAAGATCCGGCACACCAGGGCGACGAGCAGGCCCAGCACCACCGAGCCCAGCACCATCAGCGTGGGCCATGGGATGGTGAACGGGTCCACGCCGAGGCCCTCGCCCGAGCCGGACCCGGGCGCCCCCGGGAACACGACGCCGTCGCCCGACCAGGTCGGCAGCGACAGCACGGGCGTGGGCAGCGGCGGGAGCTGCAGGTACGCGAACCCGAACAGCACGAACAGCCACAGCAGGCCCGCCGCGAGCACGGCCACCAGGAGCCACTGCACCACGTTGACCAGCGACCACCACACCGGGCGGCGCTGCGCCTCGACGCGGGTCGCGGCCACCGCCTGGTCCAGGGCGTCGGGCAGCGTGTCGATCCCCGCCTGCCCGCGCGAGCGCGCGGCCAGCACCCACGGGTCGGCGACGCCGCGCGTCACCTCCTCGACGTACCGGCGCACGGCCGACGCCGCGGTGGAGCGCACGGCGGGCCGCGCCGTCGGCAGCGACGTGCGCACCAGGTCCTCGCGGCCCGACGGCGCCCGCTGCTCCCGGTCCGCCGTCCGCAGCCCGAGCCGCCGCAGCGGGTCCCGGCGCAGCCGGCCGATCCAGCGGGTCAGGGGCCAGCCGGTCGCCGACCGGGCGTCCCGGCGCGCGGAGACCCGTACGGCGTCGACCACCGTGGGCACCCCCGCGGCGTCCTCCAGCGCGGCCACCAGGTCGCCCGTGGCCTGGCTCCCGGCGCGCGACGGCGGCGGCGTGCCGCACTCGTCGACGATCCGCTGCGCCACCACGCGCTCGTCCGCGGCGAGCCGGGCCGTCGCGGCCTCGCGCCGCGCGGCCGCCTTGGCCAGCAGGCCGCGCAGGTCGTCGATGCCCTGGCCGGTCTTCGCGGACACCGCCAGCACGCGCGCGCCGTCCAGGCCGTCCTCGGCGACGAGCCGCCTCAGGTCCGCGAGCATCGCGGACGTCTCCTCCGCCGTCAGCCGGTCGGCCTGGTTGAGGGCGACGACCACCACCTCGGCCCGCCCCGCGAGCGGGCGCAGAAAGCCCTCGTGCAGCGCGGCGTCCGCGTACTTCTGCGGATCCACCACCCAGACCAGCAGGTCGGCGCGCTGCACCAGCCGCTCCGCGCGCAGCCGGTGCTCGGTCACGATCGAGTCGTGGTCGGGCAGGTCCAGCAGCACCAGCCCGGTCGTGTCCCCCGCGGGGGTCCGACGGCGGAACGGCCCGCGGCCGGCCGGCTCGTCCGGCGCCGGCTCGGCCGCCGCGGGCTCGACGTGGTGCCGGCGGCCCACCTCCAGCCAGTCCAGCAGCGGGTCCGCGCCCTCGCCCCAGACGGCGGCCATCGGGTGCGACGTCGTCGGACGGCGCACGCCGGGCTGCGCGATCGCGGCCCCGGCCACCGCGTTCAGCACCGACGACTTGCCCGATCCGGTGGCGCCGGCGAGCGCCACCACGGTGTGCTCCGCGGACAGGCCGCCCCGCTCGCGCGCCCGGGTCACGACGGCGCGTGCCTCGTCCAGCAACGCGGGCTCGATGCGCCCGTCCGCGGCCTGGACCGCGGTGTCGAGGGCCGTGGTGCGGTCGGCCAGGTCGAGCCGGCTCACCGGTCGCCGTCCCCGAACAGGCGCTTCCAGAAGCCCTTGCGGGCCGGCTGCTCGGCCAGGTCGCCCCGGCCGTCCGCCTCGCCGGTGCCGCCGGCCGGCGACCGGACGCCGCGCAGCCCGCGGCTCTCGGTCAGGTCCCCGACGCCCGCGGGTGGCACGTCCGTCTCGCGGGCCCGCGACCGGCGCTCCGCCGCGGCAGCCGAGGCGACGGCGTCGGCCGCCGTACGCAGGGCGGAACCGCCCGCCTCCGCGGAGCCGAGCGCGTCGAGCTGCGCGGTGTAGCGGGCGGCCTGCCCGTCCATGACGGCCTGGATGCGGGCCCGCAGGCGGTCGCGGGCCTGCACGGCGAGCCGGCGCACGGCGTCCTCGCCGAACACGGCCTCCAGCAGCCGTTGCGCCAGCACCGCCGAACCGCCCGCGATGCCCACCTCGACGCCGGTGAGCCCGCCCGTGGAGGCGAACACGAAGATCATCAGCGCCACGCCGAGTCCGTTGACGCCGAACGACAGCGCGCGGGCCTTGCCCCGCTTGGACTCGCCCTGCTCGCGCACCAGCCCGAGGACGTCGCCCTGCCAGCCCCGGATCTGCTCGCCCACCTCGGCACGCAGCGCCGCCGGCGTCCGCGACAGCTCCAGCCCCTCCAGCAGGGCCGTGCCCGCGGCGTCGCCGCGCCAGCCCTGGTAGGAGCGCTCGGCGGCCTCCTCGGCGGCGTCCAGCACCACCGACTCCAGGCCGTGGGCGATCGCCTTCTCGACCTGCGGCGCCTCCTTCGGCTTGCCGCGGAAGAACGAGCTCACCGCGTCCCGGAACCGGCCGATGCCCTCCTCGACCGCGCGGAAGAACTCGCCCGTGCCCACGAAGTCCTGCCACCGGGCGAGCACCTCGCCGCGCAGCAGCGCGCCGTCCGACGTCGCCGCCGCCACGTGCGCCACGGCGTCCGCGTAGGCGCGGTCCACCACGTGCCGCAGCCGCGCGTCGGCGGCCCGCTGCTCGTCGGCGGCATCGGCCAGCTCGCTCGCCCTCACCACGAGGGAGTCCACCACGCCGTCGCGGGTCGCGGCGATGACCCGCCGGCGCGCGTCGGCGTCGCCGCCCAGCCCGGTCAGCCAGCGCGAGACCTCGCCGACGGCGTCCTCGGGCAGCATCCCGTCGTCGGACAGGCCGTCCTCGGGGATGACGAACAGCGGGCTGCCGGTCAGCCCGTGCTCGGCCATCATGTCCCGCAGGTCGTCGGCCGTGGCCTCCGCGCCCGGGTCCACCCGGTCCAGCACCATCGCGACCTGCGCCTTGCGCGCGGCGGCCTGGTTCAGCAGGTCCCACGGCACCGCGTCGGCGTAGCGCGCCGACGTCGTGACGAACAGCCACAGGTCGGCCGCGCCGAGGAGCTGGGCGGCGAGCTCGCGGTTGGCGGTGTCGACCGAGTCGATGTCCGGCGCGTCCAGCAGCGCCAGGCCCTTGGGCAGCGAGTCGCTGGACACGAGGCGCAGGGTGCGGGAGGGGTCGTGCGGCGCCCCGTGGCCCTGCTGCGCGGCGGCGGGACCCACCGCCGACCTGGTCGGCGTCCCCGTGCCCGACGCCGTCACGCGCGCCAGGCCCGGCAGCACCCGGTCCGTGGAGAACCAGCGCGCGTCCAGCGGGTGGTGCACCAGGACGGGCGCCTTGGTCGTGGGCCGCAGGACGCCCGGCTGCGTGACCCGCTCGCCGAGCACCGAGTTCACGAGCGTCGACTTGCCGGCGCCCGTGGACCCGCCGACCACGACGAGCAGCGGCGCCTTCTGGGCCCGCAGCCGCGGCAGCAGGTAGTCGTCGAGCTGGTCCGTGGACCGGCGCAGCTCCGTGCGCGCCGCCTCGGCGCCCGTGGTCTCCAGCGGCAGGCGCAGGGCGCCGAGCCGGGCCCGGAGCACCTCCAGGGCGCCGGTCAGGCCGGACTCCTCGCCGGGGGCGGCGAGCTCCGCGGCCGGTCCCGTGGACGGCGCGGAAGCGGGCTCCGCGGGCAGCCCGGCGGTCTGCCAGGGGCTCACGCCCGGGTTCGGTCCGCCGGGCACCGCGCCGTCGTCGGGCTTCTCGGTCATGGCGCTCAGTCTGCCGCAGCAGCGCAGGTCAGGCGCGCCCGTGGCGTGGCAACCGGGTGAAGACGTCAGCCGCCGAGGCGCGAGCGCAGCCAGTCGAGGGCGGCGTGCGCCACCTCGCGCTGCACGGAGCGGCCGTGCGGCACACCGGGCTCCGGCGGCCGCATCGACTCGAGCACCAGCGCGCCGGCGACCACGGTCACGGCACAGGTCAGCGCCTCGGGGTCGACGTCGGGCAGGGGGTGCCGGTCGAGCACCACCCCGGGCGGCGGGGCGCCGTCGACCCGCAGGTACGGCAGCAGCAGCACGACGTCGAGGAAGGACGCGCCGTGGGACGGCATGAACCAGTCGACCGCGTGCGCGCTGGTGGCGTCCCAGCCGTGGTCGGTGATCAGGATCGACTCCCGGCGCAGCGCGCCGTGCACCAGGTTCTTGCCGGACATCGCCTCGCCGGCGTAGCGGGCGATGTCCGCGAGGTGGTCGACCTTGTCGGACAGCCAGGGCGTGAAGGCCGACAGGCCCTCGGGCCGCATCGCGGCGAGCGTGGCCCAGGCGCCCACGTCGATCAGGTCGAGCGCGTCGGGCAGGTCCGGGGGTGCCTCGGTCGAGCCGATCTGGATGGCGAGCTCGACCGCCGCGGCGAGGTCGCCGTCGTCCCAGGGGTCGTGCGGCGGCCGGATGGGCTCGTTCCGGTAGCCGAGCACCACCCAGCGGCCCGCCCCGGGCAGCACCTCGTCGACGTACCACTCGCGCTCCAGGCTCGGCACGTCGTCGGGCAGCGTGGCCAGCGACGCCGCCTCCGCGGCCATCCGGTCCTGGGTCAGCGGGGCCTCCGGCCCCACCGCCCGCACGATCGAGCGGGCGGACGCCGTCTGCAGCACCTCGAGCGGGGCCAGGTCCGTGCCGCTCATGGGGGCCGAGCCGATCACGCGTCCCCCCATGGACTCGCTGACTCGAGAACGGACAGACGGGGGTAGATCGGACCAAGCCGGTCGCCGCACAGCGCTCATGGCCGGAGTGTGCCGAACTGCGCTTTCACCCGCAAACCACAGCACGTGTTGCAGGAACGGCGTGGGTCAGAAACCGAGCCTGGTCTGCAGCCACTCCACGGCGGCGCGGGCCAGCCGGTGCTGGTAGGCGCGCAGCTCCGGCATGTCCGTGGGCGGCGTGTCCATCGACGACTTCACGTAGTGGCCGGCGAGCACCGCGATCCAGCAGGTCACGGCGTCCCGCTCCGTGCCGGGCGGCAGCCCGTAGCGGCGCAGCGTGGCCTCCGGCGGCGGACCGTCGTTGGCGCGGACGTGCAGCAGCATCGACACGAGGTCGAGGTACGGCGCCCCGACGCTGCCCCGGATCCAGTCGGTGACCAGCGGCTTCTCGCCCAGCCGGGCGGGCAGCAGCACGTTCTGCACCCGCAGGGTGCCGTGCTGCAGGCTCGTGCCGGCGATCGCGTCCGGGGCGTGCGCCGCGATCTCCGCGAGGCCCTCCAGCCGGTTGGTGAGCCACGGCGAGTGGTGGGCGAGCCCGGCGGGCCGCTTGTCCGCGAGGTACTCCCACGAGTCCGTGGGGAACACCTTCTCCTCGGGCAGGAACATCGGGTCGGCCGGCGCCTCGACCTCGCCGATCCCGCGGACCACCTTGACCATGGTCGCGACGTCCTCGTCGGGCCAGGAGGGGTCGATCGGGCGCACGTTGGACTTCATCGCGTAGCCGACGGCGACCCACCTGCCGAGGTTGGGCAGCACGTCGTCGAGCGACCAGAGGAGCTCCGGGTGCGGCGCCGCGGCGGGCAGCAGCGGCGAGAGCGCGATCTCCTGCCGCAGGAAGTTCAGCGGCCCCGGCTGCTCCGTGCCGATCGCCTTGACGAAGACATGGCCCTTCGTCGTCTGCACCTGGAAGCGCGCGCCAGGAAGGATCCCGGAGTCGTCCGGCTGCTTGGCGGCGATCACACGCGCGCCGAGCAGATCGGTGATGCGGTCTCGCAGCAGGGGCGGAAGCTCGCGCCATCCGGGCCGTAGGGCAGGGCTCACTGCGGCATCTTGTCGAAGATGCCTACTGACAGCAAGGAACATATGGGAAATTCGCCCGTCATGCGGGCTCGACGCCTCACCTTTGAGGCCCGGGTTTCTTCGCTTTGAGCGGGCTC
>NZ_JBHWZO010000180.1:0-12693 GCF_042728455.1 Promicromonospora sp. NPDC060204 | reverse complement strand
GCACGGGCCTGTGCCGATCCCGAAGCCGACTGCCGACCTCGCCGCTTCTGGTGGGTCAGGCCGCGACGGCCTGGCGCGGACCCGCGGAGCGGACGTCGGCCGCGAGCTTGGCGACCAGCACGTCGCCGCCCTTGGTGAGCTGCTGCCCGCGCTCGGAGAACCCGAGGCGGCCGTGGAAGCGCATCGACCCGGGGTTCGGCGGGTTCAGGTTGACCTCGCAGGTGACGACGTCGTGGCCGGCGGTCCGGGCGGCGTCGAACACGGCGTCGTAGAAGAGCTGGCCGATCCCGCGGCCGCGGGCGCCCTCGCCCACCACGATGCGGTCGACGTACAGGTGGTCCAGGCCGCGCTCCTCGAACCAGGCGTAGTTCTCGCCCGCCCAGTCCTCGCCGCCCTCGAGCGCCACGACGAAGCCGAGCGGCTCCGCGGGCGCCTGCGGGTCGACGGCGACCAGGGCGAGCGACGACGCGTCGAGCAGCTCGGTCATGTCGTCGGCCGGGGTGTCCGGGACGGCGGGGATCGAGGCGTTGTTCAGACTCACCAGGTGAGAGATGTCGGCGTCGGTGGCGGGCCGCAGCACGGTGACGGTGGACATGGCTCTATCACTCCAAGGAGTCGGCGGGGTCGGGGGGAACCCGAAAACGTTAGCCGCCGGGATGGTCGCGCGTCTGTGACCTGGGTCAAAGAGTGGTAGCGGTCACGGCGCCGGGCGCGGGCCGAAGACCGCGGTACCGACCCGCACGATCGTCGCGCCCTCCACGATCGCGAGCTCCAGGTCGCCGGTCATGCCCATCGACAGCTCCGTCGCGGAACCCGTCCCCGGCGCCCCCGACGCGAGCACCTCGTCGCGGATCGCGCGCAGCCGGGCGAACCCCGCGCGGACGGTCTGCTCCGACGCCCCCTCCAGGCGCGCGCCGATGGTCATGAACCCGGTCAGGCGCAGGCCCGGCAGGGCGGCGACGGCGGTCGCGAGCACTCCGGCGTCGTCCGGCCCGACGCCGGACTTGCTGTCCTCACCGGTCACGTTGACCTGCACCATCACGTCCAGGGCGGTGTCGCCGGTGCGGCCGTCGCGCACGCAGCGGTCCGAGATCGCGCGCGCCAGGTCGAGCGAGTCGAGCGTCTCCAGGCCCGTGGCGGTGGCCAGCACCTGGTTGATCTTGTTGCGCTGCAGGTGACCGATCATGTGCACCTGGAGCGTGCCGTCCGCCAGCCGGCCGGCCACGGCGGGCGCCTTCGCGACGAGCTCCTGCACCCGGTTCTCGCCGATCAGGTCGACGCCCGCGGCCAGCGCCTCCAGCACGGCGTCCGCCGTCTGCGTCTTGGTCGCGACCAGCAGCCGCACCTCGTCCGGGCGGCGCCCGGCGGCGTCCGCGGCTGCGGCGATCCGGCCCCGGACGGTCGCGAGCCGGTCGGCGACCGTGCCGGGGGCGGGCTCGCGCGGCGTCGCCGGGGGCTGGGTTGCCGGGTTCTCGGCTGCCGAGGGCTTGGCTGCCGGGGTCTCGGCTGCCGAGGGCTGTGCTGCCGGGGGCTGGGTGGCGGGCTGGGGCTGGTCGGGCACGGGCCGAGTCTATTTCGGGGTGCCGGGGCAGGCGGACGTCGGCAGACTGGACGGGAGCCTGCGTGCGGGCCCGGCGGAGTCCCGGATCGTGCCGGGACGCTCAGGGTCGGATCAGGGAGGTGCCTGGTTCCGTGACCTGCTGCTCTACGGAAGGATGGGTCCCATGAGAACGCTGCTGAACATCATCTGGGTCATCTTCGCGGGGTTCGGGCTGTGGCTCGGGTACATGCTCGCGGGGATCATCTGCTGCCTGCTCATCGTCACCATCCCGTTCGGCGTCGCGTCCTTCCGCATCGCGGGATACGCCCTGTGGCCGTTCGGGCGCGAGGTCATCGAGAGCCCCCGCTCCGGCATCTTCTCCCTGATCGGCAACGTCATCTGGGTGATCGTCGCCGGCTGGTGGCTCGCGCTGGGGCACATCATCACCGCGATCCCGCTGGTGATCTCGATCATCGGCATCCCGATGGCCTGGGCCAACCTCAAGCTCATCCCGGTCTCGCTCATGCCGCTCGGCAAGCAGATCGTGCCGAGCGACGCGCTGCTGCCGACGTACCGCAAGCAGGCCGCGGCGGCCTGAGCACCACGCGGTGCTTTGTCGGCGACTGAGCCTGCGGCTCCGGCTCAGTCGCGGGCGATCGGGGCCGTCGTCCCGTTCGTGAGCGTCAGCAGGTCGGCCGGCGCGAGGCCGACGTCGAGCCCGCGCCGGCCGCCGGACACGTAGACGACGTCGAACGCCTCGGCTGACTCGTCCAGCACCGTGGTGTGCCGGGTCTTCTGCCCCAGCGGCGAGATGCCGCCCACCACGTACCCGGTGGCCCGCTCGGCCGCCGCGGGCTCGGCCATCGCGGCCTTCTTGCCCCCGGCCGCGCGGGCCAGCGCCTTGAGGTCCAGCTTGCGGTCCACGGGCACGATGCCCACCACGAGCTTCCCGTCGACGTCGGCCAGCAGGGTCTTGAACACCTGCGGCGCGTCGACGCCGATCGCCTCCGCGGCCTCCATGCCGTAGCTGAGCTCGCTCGACGGGTCGTGCTCGTAGGGGTGCAGCGTGTGCGGCACGCCGGACTTCTCGAGGGTCACGACGGCGGGCGTCCCGTGGCTGGCGCGGGCGGACTTCGAGTTCTTGGCCACGACGCGATTGTGCCGTGCGGGCCGCTCGCCGGCGCAACGGTTTTGCGGTACGGACGCCGTCGTCGGCCCCTGCAGCGAACTCATTCCCGCGGAGTCCGGTCGGAAACTACGTGGCTAGCGTAGGGGGCGTGCTCGCCCTCCTCGTCCTCGCCATCCTCGTCGGGGGCTCCCTGCAACGCGTGGCGGGAATGGGCTTCGGGCTCGTCGCCGGGCCGTTCATCGTGCTGCTCATCGGGCCGATCGAGGGCGTCCTGTTCGTCAACCTCGTGGGCGCGGTCATGGCGCTGCTCGTGCTCGGGCGCACCATCCGCCGCGTGAACTGGCGCCGCTATGGCTGGCTGGTGAGCGCCTCGGTCGCGATGAGCGTGCCCGCGGCCCTGGTCATCCGGGACGCGAGCGCGTCCGCCCTGGAGATCGGCGTGGGCGCCGTCGTCGTGGTCGCCATGACGCTCGCGCTGGTGACCTCCCGCCTGCGCGGCGCCGAGCGGCCCTTCGCGCCGGAGGCTCGGCTTCCGCTCCTGGTGACGGGCGCGGCGGCGGGGTTCGGCAGCGTCGCCGCCGGGATCGGCGGCCCGCCCATCGCCGTCTACTCCGTGCTCGACCGCTGGGACCCGCGCGACTTCGCGGCCACCGCCCAGCCGATCTTCCTCACCAACGCGATCGCCGCGATGACGGCGAAGCTCCTCTTCGCCGACGCCACGTTCCCCGCCTTCGCGGTCTGGGAGTGGGTGACGATCGGCGTCGCGCTCCTGGCCTCCGTCGGGCTGGGGGAGCTGCTCGTGGGGCGGATCTCGGCGAGCGCCACGCGCAAGGTGCTCGTGACGCTCGCCTACGTCGGCGGTTTCGCGACCCTCGGCCGCGGAGTCCTGGACCTGTTCTGACCCCGCCATGCCCCGGACGGGTCAGACGTGCAGGTCACCCGGGTGACCTGTACGTCTGACACGTCGTGGGGCCGGGTCAGTGGAGCGACATGAGCGGCTCGCCCGTCGGGCTCAGCCTCGCCGTGCCGAGGTTGCCGACGGTGCAGCTTCCGCTGCGCGGGTTGCCGGCGTTCCAGACCTGGCGCAGGCAGTTGCGCATCGCGAGCTGCCCCCAGTAGCTGGGGTGCAGCGACTCCTGGACGTAGTAGGGCGAGTCGCCGATCGTGCTGACCGTCCGGATCTGGTTGACCCACTCGGTCCGGTCGACCGCGCCGGGTGACTGCCAGCTCGGCAGGCCCACCTCCTCGTAGAGCCCGACGCCGGTCTCGCACAGCCGCTTGCCGTCGAACGCGTGCGTCATGTCGAGAGTGCGGACGTTCGGCAGCCCGACGTCGGAGGCGGCGCCCAGCAGCGCGCCGTTGATGGTGGGCAGGGCCGTGGAGTTGGCCCAGTCGGCGTCCCGGTTCCACAGGCCGCAGCCGCCCGTGGACTGGCGGGTGTAGCCGGACTCCGAGTAGCGGATCCCGGAGCCGTTCGGCACGGGCGACGGGTAGGTCTGGACCACCAGGGTCCACTGGCCGGTGCTGTACCCGGCGTTGCTCATCGCGGTCGCGACGTTGCGGAGCGCGCCCGCCACCCGGGCCCGGATCGTGGCGATGTTCGAGGCGGTGAAGTTGGCCGTGACCGAGCTGTCGTCGTGGCAGTAGTTCTTCCACCAGGTCGGCGAGGTGAGGAAGTTGACCACGCAGCTCTGGACGACGCTCGCGAACTGGAAGTCGTTCCCGCCGATCGAGACGACGACCATGCGGACGTTCCGGGTGGCGGCCGCCTCCTGGAGCATGCGGGCCTGGCCCTTACCGGCGGAGCCCTCGTAGAAGTCGATGCCCGGCTTGAAGTTCGTGCCGGTCGAGGTGGCGGTCGTGGCCCCGCTGCAGGCGAGGTTGAGGCCGTTCACGCCGCCGCCGATGTGGGCCTCGGCGGAGGAGGCGCGGTGGCACCGTGCGATGGTCTCGCCCGTGCCGCCGGCGTTGTCGTAGTAGGCGGTCGGCCCGAGGGCGTCGGCACGGTCGGAGTCGCTGTTGGAGGCGCCCGCCCAGCGGCCGGCCTCGCCGGAGATGTAGGAGTCCCCGAGGGTCACGACCCACGGGGTGCCGACGCCGGGGCCGTCGGCGGGCAGGGGAGCGGCGGGCAGGGAAGCCGCGGGCAGTGCAGCGGCCGACTGGGGAGCGGCGGTCGCGGGCGCCGCCGCCGCGACGGCCGTGGCGGCGGCGAGGCAGGTCGAGACGAGCAGGGCGAGCGTCCGCCGGGCACGCGGGTGTCGGTGTCGGTGGCTGGAGCGGTAGCTGGAGCGGTCGGGAGAGGGCAGGTGCGTCGTCATTGGCACTCCTGTGTCCAGGCAGTGCCGGTGCGGCACTGCTGACCGGATCTTCAATAGCGGAGTTTATGCCACGGTCGCATTGGGGTAAATAGTTGGCAAATCACCGGGAAATCTTCCCGCGACAGCGCGCCGCCCGCCGCCCGGGGTTTCCGGGCGACGGGCGGGGTGGCGTTCGGACGGCGGCCTAGACCTGCCCGACGGCGACCACCGTCAGCACGACCTCGCCGGCCTCGTCGCTCGCCGCCAGGTCGATCAGCGCCGTGATCGCCCAGTCGCGGTTGCGGTCGGCGTCGTCGAGCACCTGCCGCACCCACCAGGTGCCGGGCTCGACGCGGCCGGTCTCGCCGTCCGCCCCGCCGGTGCCGGTGCTGCTGCTGATGCCGCTGGTCGGCAGCTCCGCACCCGGCTCCAGGATGGTCAGGAGCGCGGCCGAGCGGGCCTCCGGGCCGATGCCGACGGCGTCGTCGCCCTGCTCCTCGAACAGCGGGTCCAGGGCGTCGCCCCACGCGTCGGCGTCCCAGCCCTGGTCCAGCGCGGCCAGCGCGGAGTACGCCTCGCGCGCGACGAGCTCGACGCGGCGGAACATCGCGTTGCGGACCAGCCGCCGGAACGCGCGCGGGTTGCCGGTGACGGGGCGCACGGGCGCCTCGGCCCCGGCGTCGGCCAGCTCGCCGTCCGTCACGAGGTCGGCATCGTCGTCCACAGGGTTGGCCAAGCGCTCCCACTCGTCGAGCAACGAGGAGTCCACGCCGCGCACCAGCTCGCCGAGCCACTCGATGATCTCCTGCACCTCCTCGGTGCGGTGCTCGTCGGGGACCACCTGGCGCACGGCCCGGAAGGCGTCGGCGAGGTAGCGCAGCACCACGCCCTCGGTGCGCTCCAGCCCGTACACGCTGACGATCTCGGCGAACGTCATGGCCTTCTCGACCATGTCGCGCACCACGGACTTGGGCGACAGCTCGGCGTCCGCGACCCACGGGTTGGTGCGGCGGTAGGTCTGGAACGCGGGCTCCAGGAGGTCGGCCAGCGGCTTGGGCCACGTGACCTCCTCCAGCAGCTCCATGCGCTCCTCGTACTCCAGCCCCTCGGCCTTCATGGCCGCGACGGCCTCGCCGCGCGCCCGGTTCTGCTGGCCCATGAGCACCTGGCGGGGGTCGTCGAGGGTGGCCTCGATGACGGAGACGACGTCGAGGGCGTGCGTCGGGCTCTCGACGTCGAGGAGGTCCATGGCCGCCAGCGCGAACGGGGACAGCGGCTGGTTCAGCGCGAAGTCGCGGGGGAGGTCCACCATGAGGCGGGCGGACGGCCGAAGGCCGCCGTCGCCGTCGGGCACCCGGACCTTCTCCACGACGCCCGCGAGCCGCAGCGACCGGTAGATGCGGAACGCCTGCCGCACGTGCTCGGCCTGCTGGGTCTCGGAGTCGTGGTTGGCGGTCAGGAGGTGGCGCATGGCGTCCACCGGGTCGGTCGCTCCGGTCTGACCGTGTCCGGTGTGGCCGTGGCCGGCGCCGTGGCTGGAGCCGCGCGCCAGCACGTTGAGCACCATCGCGTGGTTCACGCGGAACTGGGAGACCAGGGGCTCGGGATCGGCGTCGCGCAGGCGCTCGAAGGTGGCGTCGGTCCAGTTCACGCTGCCCGACGGCGCCTTCTTGCGCACGATCTTCTTGAGCTTCTTCGGGTCGTCGCCGGCCTTGGCCAGGATCTTCCGGTTCTCGATGACGTGCTCGGGCGCCATGACGAGCACCTCGCCCACGGTGTCGTACCCGGCGCGGCCCGCACGGCCCGCGATCTGGTGGAACTCGCGCGCGCTGAGGTGGCGCATGCGCTCGCCGTCGAACTTGACGAGGCTGGTCAGGAGCACGGTGCGGATCGGCACGTTGATGCCGACGCCGAGGGTGTCGGTGCCGCAGACGACCTTGAGCAGGCCCTTCTGCGTCAGGCGCTCCACGAGGCGGCGGTACTTGGGCAGCATGCCCGCGTGGTGCACGCCCACGCCGTGCCGCAGGAACTTGCTGAGGATCTTGCCGAACCCGGTGCCGAACCGGAAGGCGCCCATCTCCTCGATGATCGCCTCCTTCTCCGACTTGCTGGAGACGTTCATCGACAGCAGGGACTGCGCCCGGTCGACGGCGTCCTTCTGCGTGAAGTGCACGACGTACACCGGGGCGCGGTGCGTGGTCACCAGCTCCTGGATCACCTCGGTGAGCGGCTCCACCACGTAGGAGAAGGTGAGCGGCACGGGGCGCTCGGCGCCCGCGACCTCGGCGACGGGCCGGCCGGTGCGCTCCTCCAGGTCCTCGCGCAGGCGGGTGGTGTCGCCGAGCGTGGCGCTCATCAGGATGAACTGGGTGTTCGTGAGCTCCAGCAGCGGCACCTGCCAGGCCCAGCCGCGCTGCGGGTCGCCGTAGTAGTGGAACTCGTCCATGACGACCTGCGCGATGGCGTCGTCGTCCGCGGCGGTGTTGGTCTCGTCCGCGGCGTCGCCCCGGCGCAGCGCGAGGTTCGCGAGGATCTCGGCGGTGCAGCAGATGATCGGGGCGTCCGGGTTGACGGCGGAGTCGCCCGTCATCATGCCGACGTTCTTCGAGCCGAAAGCGGCGACCAGGTCGAAGAACTTCTCGCTGACCAGCGCCTTGAGCGGAGCCGTGTAGTACGTGCGGCCGCCGCGCCCGGAGCGGTGGGCCGCCAGGGCGGCGAACTGCGCGCCCATCGCGACCATCGACTTGCCGGAGCCCGTGGGCGTCGCGAGGACCACGTGGGACCCCGTCATGACCTCCAGGAGGGCCTCCTCCTGGTGCGGGTAGAGCGCCCGCCCGCCCGCCGCGGCCCACTCGCCGAAGCTCTCGAACAGGACGTCCGGGTCGGGGTCCTTGCCCGTCGGCGCGGGCAGGTACGGGATCAGGGTCCCCGCGGGCTTCGGGGCGCCCTGCGACGAGGCGGGCCGGTCGGTGGCGGAGGGGGCGGTCGAGGTTGTCGACGTCGTCGAGGAGGGCGCGGTCATGGTGCTGCCCATTCTTGCAGGCCGTTCTTGCGTGCGGGTGAAGTGAGGGGGCGGCGTTCGCCGGTGGGTCGCTGGTGGGTCGCTGTGCGGTCCGGCGGTGCTCGGTGCGGCTCGGTGCGGCTCGGCGAGAGACCCTCTCGCCGTCGTTTCACCGAGGGAGTGCGACCACAAGGGGCCTCTTTGGAGGGTTGTGCACAGATCTGATTTCTGCCCGTCGCTGCGGACGATTGTTCTATACGGTGATCTCGTTCGGCTGATCTTGGCGTCCTTGGTGGCGTGCTTTGGTGAGGGGAGGTGACGGCCATGGTGAGCGGGATGTTGCACAGAGCGGGCGGCGGGGCGGGTTCCTCGCGCGACGTGGCGGACGTCGTCGCCGACCTGGAACGGGTCGTGGACGAGCTGGTGGACGTGGGAGGTCCGGAGGCGTTGGACACGCAGGAGCTGGCTGGTGCTGGTGCTGTCGCGGACCGGCTCACCGTTCTGTCGCCGGTGCTGCGCAGGACGGTGCACCGCCTCGACGTCCTACGGGTGTCCTGGCTGCCCAGGATCGAGACGCACGGCCTGTGGGCCACGGACGGCTCGCGCACGTTTCCCGCCTGGCTGTCCCGGCGGGAGGGGGTGCGGTTCGGTACTGCCAGCCGGGACGTGAAGGCCGGACGCCGCCTCGCCGCCCACCTGCCGGCGACCCTCGCCGGGGCGCTGGCCGGCCGGGTGGGGCCCGAGCAGCTGCGCGCGATGATCGACAAGGCGCCGACGTCGGAGGTGCGCGCGGAGGCGCTCGCCGAGGAGGTCCTGGTGGACCCGGGCGTGACCGAGCTCGAGGTGGTCGGGAGTGCTGAGCCTGGTGACGGCGGCGAGGCAGATGGCTCGAAGCCGAAGGCCGTGCTGATGACGCGGGAGGAGCTGCTTCTGAGCCATGTCGACCTCAACACGCCGGAGGGATTCCGGCGCATCGTCGACAGGTTCGCCGACCAGGCCGACCCGGATGCCGACGAACGGGGATACCGGATCGCCAAGGAGCGCGAGCACCTCGAGCTGGCCAAGACGCTGGGCGGCTTCCATCTCCGGGGGTTCCTCACCGACGAGCACGGTCACGCGCTGAGCGCGGCGCTCGGATCGGTGATGGGCAAGCCGACCCCGGGAGACGATCGAACGGCGACCCAGCGCCGCGCGCAGGCGCTCGCGGACCTGGCGCGCACCGCGCTCGACAACGGCCGGACCGGTGCGGGTGCCGCGGTCCGCCCGCACATCAGTGTGCTGGTGTCGCTCGACGAGATGGAACGACTGGTCGACCGGGCGGGCGGCGCAACCTCGGGAGTGGGCGCCGGCGTGCGGGCTGGTGCTGGCGCTCGTGCTGGTGCTGGCGCTCGTGCTCGTGCGGGCGCCGCGGACGAGCTCGCTGTCGTACGGGCGGGCGCTGCGTTCGGCTCGGTGCCTCCGACACTGGTCGGGGACGGGCGCGACAGCGTCGTGCCCAGGAGTCTGTTCCGTCGCCTGGCCTGCGACAGCGCCATCACGCGAGTGGTGTTCGGCTCGGACGGCGCGGTGCTTGACGTCGGGCGGGCGCACCGAACGGTTACCGGTCAGATGCGCAGAGCGGTGATTGCCCGGGACAGGCACTGTGTCTTCCCGTCGTGCGACCAGCCGCCGTCACGTTGCGAGGTCCACCACGCCGTCCGGCACTGGGCCGACGGTGGCGACACCTCCGTGGCCAACGGCGCGCTGCTCTGCTACCACCATCACGACCTGGTTGACACGACCGGCGTCACGATGCGCTGGCGCGACGGCATCGGAGGGTGGGCGTTCACGGACAGTCACGGCAGGGCGATTGCCGACCCTGCTGCGCCGGATGATCCGGCTTCTCCGGCCGAGCTGTTCGATCGGGCCAGGCCTGCGGTCCGGTCCGACGGCGGCGAGCCACCGGACGGGGCGGCGTGACCGCCGGACTGGGCGTGACCGCCGGGCCGGGCGGCGTCACCGCCGGACTGGGCCGGGCCGGCTGGGCCGGGCTGGAGCTACAGGGGAGTCGTCTGCGCGATCCCGGTCGGCTTGTCGTCCGCGGACCTGCTGTCCACCCGCTTCTCGCCGGCCTGCACCGCTACCACCCCGGCGAGGATCAGCGCGCCGCCGACGAGCTGGATCGGCTGTGGCAGCTCGCCGAGCAGCAGCCAGGCGAAGCCGATGGCGGAGACCACCTCGAAGAGTCCTACGAAGGAGGACAGTCGCGGGCCGAGGAGCCGGCCCGCCGCGATGCCCGCGACGTAGGCGAACGCTGCCGTGATCACGCCGAGGCCGACCAGCGGCAGCCACCACGGCACCGCCGTGCCCGCATACACCGGCGAGGCGGTGCTGTACTCCAGCGGCATGAGCCCTGTCGCGCCGAGCAGGCCCAGCGCCACGGTCGCGGTCGTCAGGCCGCCGGCCGCCAGGGCGAGCGGCGGCAAGCCGGTGTCGACGTTCGCGTTGATGACGAAGTACGTCGAGACGCCGAGCATCGCGACCAGGGCCCACGCGATGCCGACGGGGTCGACGGCTGTGGCGCCCGGGGCGCCCGAGACCAGGTTCAGCACGAGCACGAGGCCCACGGCGGCGAGCAGTGTGCCGCCGACCGTCGCCCGCGTCGGGCGCTGACCGTGCCGGAGCCAGAACCAGAGCACCACGGCGGCCGGCGCCGTGTACTCGATGAGCAGGGCCGGCCCGACCGGCATGTGCTGCACGGCCGAGAAGTAGGCGAACTGGCAGCCCGCGACCGACACCGCCCCGTAGACCGCGATGAGCCCGAGGTTGCGGCGCACCGGCGCCCAGTCGCCACGCAGCGACACGATGCCGAGCGGCAGCACCACCAGTGTGGCGATCGCCACGCGGACCAGGACCATCGCGCCGGGGCTCCAGCCCGTGTCCAGGAGTCCGCTGGCGAACACCCCGGACAGGCTGAACGCGACGGCCGAGGCCCCGGCGAACACCAGGCCCAGGGCGAGCCGGCGCGATGGCCCGGTTCGGACGGCACGGGGCCCGCGGGACCTGCGGAGTCCGCGCGCGGCCGGTGCGTCGAGGCTTGGCCCGCCGGGGACCGGCCCGTTGATGTCAGGTGTCACAGCGCCCATGGGTCCTGACGCTACGGGTGGAGCGAGTAATGTGTCAACGTGGTTTTCACTCATGACACCGAGGAGTCGCTCCAGGCCGCCGTCGTGCTCGTGAACGCGGGCGAGCCACCCGTCACGATTGAGACCGTGGCCGACCTCGACGCGTTCTTCGCCGGACAGGGCTACACGGGGCGGCACGACAGCACGCAGGCCGAGCTGGAGGAGGTGCTCGCGCTGCAGCCGCGGCTGCGCGAGCTGCTCACCGCCGACCGCGACGCGGCCGTAGCGCTGGTGAACGACATGCTGGCCACCGCCGGGGCGGTGCCGCAGCTCGTGCGGCACCCGCCCACCGACTGGCACATCCACGCCGTGCCGAGCGATGCGCCGCTCGCCACGCGCATCCTGGTCGAGACGGCGATGGCGATGATCGACGTGATCCGGGACGACGAGCTCTCCCGCCTCGCGGTGTGCGCCGACGACGACTGCGCGGGGATCGTCCTGGACCTGTCCCGCAACCGGTCGCGGCGCTACTGCTCCACGACGTGCAGCAACCGCAACGCCCAGGCCGCCCACCGGGCCCGGCGCGCGGATCAGGCGTCGGCGGCGTCGCCGACGGCGTAGCGCGACCGGCCCGAGGCCATGGCCGCGACGATCGCGTCGGCAACCCCGCCGACGTCGTCCGGCAGGTCGGTCAGCACGGCTCCGGGCGGGGCGCTTGCGCTGTCGGTGACGGCACCGTCCGTGACTGCGCTACCGGAGCGCGGCGTCGTCGCCCGGACGAAGTCGTCGTGCATGTGCCGGGCGGCGTCGAGGTCCGTGAACCCGTGGCCCGTGCGCGTCTCGACCCGCTTCAGGCAGACCTCCACGGGCGGCAGCAGCACCACGTAGTCGAGCACCGCGACGCCGGCGAACCGCGCGAACGTGGGCAGGAACCACGGGCCGATCACGCCGTCGTAGACCACGGCCATGCCGCCGGCGGCGAAACCGCCCGCGGCGGCCGCCGCCGCGCGGGTCGTGGTGTCGTTCTGGGCGTGCGACTCCGGGAGCCAGGGCGGGATCATCCCGCGCCGCAGGAAGCGGAAGAACGCGTCACCCTCCACGAGCACGCTCGGTTCCCAGCGGTCGGCCAGGGCCTCGGACACCGTGGATTTGCCGGAGCCGGGCGGCCCGGTCACGACGAGCAGGCCGGGGGTGACGGCGCCCGCCCCGGCGTCTGCCCCGGCATCTGCGCCGGTGCCGCTGCCGCTCCCGCGACCGGTCCCGCTCATCCGAGGTCCCACAGGAGGCGGTAGTACGCGATCCGGTCCGGGTCCTCGTCGATCCCGTACCCCTCGTAGACCAGGTGGTCGTACCCGGGGCCGTAGTTCCAGCCCAGGCTGTAGGTCGCGACGGCGAGGTCGGCCCAGCGGTCGGCGACGCCGAGCCCGCCGAGGTCCACGTGCCCGGCCCACGTGCCGTCGTCGGCGAGCAGGGTGTTGGGTGCGCAGGCGTCACCGTGGCAGACGACGACCCGGTCGTGGGGGGGGGGGGGCCCGGCGGGGGCCCCCGCCGCGGGCGGCCCCCCCCCCCCCCCGGGGGCCCCCGCCGCCCCCCGCCCCGCCGCCCCCCCCCCCCCCCCCCAC
>NZ_JBHWZO010000179.1:0-12809 GCF_042728455.1 Promicromonospora sp. NPDC060204 | reverse complement strand
CGACCCGAGACCACCGACACCCTGGAGCCGACATGGCAGACACGACCGCGCCCGACCCCGCCACGCGCGACATCCTGGCGATCTTCGAGCGCGCACGCACCCGGCTGTTCGGGCGCCTCGAGGGGCTGACCGACGCCGAGTACCACTGGGAGCCGGTCGACGACTGCCTCAGCATCCGCCGTGGCGACGACGGCGTCTACCGCGTCGCCGACCTGTTTCCGAAGCCGGCTCCGGGCGAGCCGGACCCCGTCACGACGATCGCCTGGCGCATCTGGCACATCGGCAGCCTCTGCCTGCGCGGCTACGTGATCCACTTCTTCGACGACGCCCCCGAGTTCCCCGACCGCCACGAGTGGCCGG
Source organism: Promicromonospora sp. NPDC060204 (assembly GCF_042728455.1). Lineage (NCBI taxonomy): Bacteria > Bacillati > Actinomycetota > Actinomycetes > Micrococcales > Promicromonosporaceae > Promicromonospora > Promicromonospora sp. NPDC060204. The sequence goes on along the minus strand of NZ_JBHWZO010000179.1, from coordinate 12,449 downwards.
GCACCGCGAAGGAGGGCATCCAGGCGCTCGCCGACGACTGGGAACAGTTCATCTCCCGTATCGCCGCCATGGACGACGCGCGCCTGCTGGCGCCGATCGGCCGGGGTCCCGGTGGCTGGGCGGAGGAGACCTACCTGAAGCTCGCGCTGCACGCCCTGGTCGAGGTCTCGCACCACGGCGGCGAGATCGGCCTGCTGCGCGACCTGTACCTGCGCGAAGGCGCCTGATCACCCGTCGGTCCCCAGCGGGACCACCCGGAGCGTCGCGTCGCGCGCCGGCGAACGGGTCATCCGGCGGACGCCGGAGTCGTCGCCATATCGGTCGCGCAGCGCCTGGTCGACCTCCGCCGCACGCCCGAGATCCCGGACGAACGCGACGGCGATGCGTCGCCCGTCGACGTCGATCTCGCCGTGGCCCGACCGGACCGCGCCGCGGTACCAGGCGCCGTCGGGCCCGTTGAGCGAGCGGACCAGCTCGTCCCGGCCGAGCCGGACGTGCCCGACGAGCGCGAAGGGCCGCAGCGTCCCGTCGTCGCGGGCTCCCGCGACGCGGATGAGCTCCGTCCGCGCGAGCAGGGCGAGCTCGGCCCCGGTCCACGGCCGGGTCTCCCGCCCGTCGGTGCTCACGTGGTCGGGGCTCACCGTGCCACCTGCGGGGCGGGTGCGAGCAGCGCCGTCAGGATGCGGGCCAGCTCGGCCCGGTCTCCGGGTCCGATCAGCGCCAGCCTGCGCTCGAACGCCGTCGCGAGCGCGGCGAAGGAGCGGTCCCGCGCGGCGACGCCGTCGTCGGTGAGCACGAGCCGGTGGCGCCGCAGGTCGGCGTCGTCGATCTCGCGCCGCATGAATCCCTTGGCGACGAGGTTGCGCACGTAGACCGTGACGCTCGCCTTCGGGATCACGAGGGCCGTGGCGAGCTGGGCCGGGTACGGCGACGCGGCGACCTCGGCGAGGACGAAGAACTCCTTCGGCTCCAGCCCGAGCTCCTCCAGCTCGGCGCTGCACTCGTCGAGCACGGCGGTGAGCAGGCGGTGGTTCAGTGTCCAGAGCTGCGCGGCGTCGACCGGCATGCGACCTCCTGGTGTCCGGGATAGTCCGGAGCGGTATGGGGCGGAACGGCAATATAGTTCCGTACTGTACTACCCACCACTTCGGACTACCGCAACCCGGAACGACATGGAGGCGCTCAGACCTGGTTGGTGCCGCCGTCGACGTAGAGATTGCTGCCGACGACGTAGCTGCTCTGTTCCGAGGCGAGGAAGGCCATGACCGCGGCGGCCTCCTCGGGCTGCCCCATCCGGCCCTTGGGCACGGTCGCGACGACCTGCTCCTTGATCGCCCGGGCGGTGTCCTCGTCGCCGAAGGCGGCGGTACCGCCGGGCGTCTCGATCCAGGCCGGCGAGACGACGTTGACCCGGATGCCGCGCCCCTTGAGCTCGTTGGACCAGGTCCGGGCGAACGACCGGACCGCGGCCTTCGACGCCGAGTACGCGCCGAACGCCGCCATCCCCCGGTCGGCGGCCGTGGACCCGGTCAGGATCACCGAGGCGCCCTCGTTGAGCAGCGGGAGCGCCTTCTGCACGGTGAACAGCGTGCCCCGCACGTTGACCGCGAAGGTCTGGTCGAAGTGCTCCTCGGTGGTCTCCTCCAGCGTCACGAACGAGCCGACCGCCGCGTTCGCCACGAGCACGTCCAGCCCCTTGCCCCGGGCCCGGACCGCGGCGTAGAGCCGGTCCAGGTCTGCGGGCTCCGCGATGTCGCCGACGACCGCGGTGGCCCGGTCCTCCCCGACGGTCCGGACGGCCGCCTCCAGCTCGGCCTCGCGCCGCCCCGTGACGAACACGTACGCGCCCTCGTCCGCCAGCCGCACCGCGGTGGCCAGGCCGATGCCGGTGCTGCCGCCGGTCACGACCGCCGTCCTGCCCTCAAGCTGTCCCATGTGGATCTCCCTGTTACCTTCCGTCGCTGATCTGCTCACGCATCGATCCTGCGGGACCACGGAGGTATCATCCATAACGGATAGTCCAGGATTCGTTACCGATAGTCCAGGAGTTGGGTGTTGCTCGGTTTCAGCGATCCGGTGGCCGACGCGATCAGCCTGCTCCGGCCCCGCACGGTGGTCGGGCCGAGCCTGTACGCCACGGGCGAGTGGGGTTTGCACTTCGACCAGTTCCCGCACGTCCGGATCGGCGGCCTCGTGCGGGGCAGCTGCTGGCTGGTCCTGGACGGGCACGAGCCGGTGCTCCTGCAGGAGGGTGACACCTTCATGCTGGGCAACCCGCCGCCGTACGTGCTGGCCAGCACGCCCGGCGCGCGGACGCGTCCCGCGGAGCAGGTGTGGGCCCGTGCCGAGGACGGATCCGTGCGGATCGGCCCCGAGCCTGAGGAGGACGAGCAGGACCTGTACCTGTGCGTCGGGCACATCGCGTTCGACGACGGCAACGCCACCCTCCTGACCGACCTCCTGCCGCCGCTCGTAATCGTCCGCGCGGCCGACCCGCGCGGCCTGGAGCTGGGGCAGCTGATCACCCTCCTGGCCACCGAGGTCGAGGCCACCGCCGCCGGGGGCCCGCTGGTGCAGAGCCACCTCGCGCAGATCCTGCTCGTGCACATGCTGCGAGCGCACGCCGGCCGGACGGACCGGCCCACCGGCTGGCTGGGCGCCCTGAACGAGGACGGCATCGGCGCCGCCCTGCGCGCCGTGCACGCCGACATCGCGCACCCCTGGACGCTCCAGGAGCTCGCGGAGATCAGCCACATGTCGCGGTCCGCGTTCGCCCAGGCCTTCAAGAGCCACGTCGGCGTCCCGCCCCTGGACTACCTGATCCGCTGGCGCATGAACCTTGCGCGCGACGCCCTCGCCCGCGGCACGCTGTCGATCTCGGAGCTCGCCCGGGCCACGGGCTACCAGTCCGAGAGCGCGTTCAGCACGGCGTTCCGCCGCGTCGTCGGGTCGTCGCCCTCGACGTTCCGCGACCAGGCACGCAAACTCACCAGGGCCGACGCCCCGCGCTAGACGATGGAGATTCCGTCGCCGAGCAGCTTCGCCCCGAGCACGAGCAGCAGGACGGTCATGATCGTCGCGTTGTTGTGGATCATCCAGGCTTTCAGCTCGTCGAGGACCGTTCCTCCCCGCGTCCCCATCGAGAAGTAGATGACGACCGGCGCCGCGACGCCGGCGCTGGCGACCACGGCGAACACGAGCGCGGCGACGACCGTCGTGCTCGCCTCGTGGGCGCCGGCCCCGGCTACCGCCAGGCCCCCGGACACGACAAGGAGCAGGTTCTTCGGGTTCACCACGGCGAGCAGGACCGCGAGCCCGGCCGATCGGGCGGGCGTGAACCCGTCGATCGCCGCCATCCACCGCGGCGCGGGCGGCTCGACGCCAGGCTTCGGCCGGCCGCGCCACTGCCGGACGCTGAGGAACAGCAGCAGGACGCCGAGCACGATCTTGAGCCAGCCCGTCCCCGGCGCCGGGCCGTCGGCGTCCGGGCTCGCGTTCCCCGCGACGAGGGCCACGACGGCGACCACGGCGAACACCGCCACGAACCACGCGGCGACGAAGGCCAGCGCGTTGGCGCGGGCCCGCCTGCTCACGAGCATGAGCACCACGGCCACGATCGGCAGCGGGCTGACGAGCACACCCACCGCGACGGGCAGGGACTGACCTATCGCGCCACCCATGCGAACCCCCTTGAGCCTGACGAGCCAGGTCGCGACCCTAGGAGCGCGCGGCGAGGGTCGTGTCACCCGATCCAGGTGACCCGAGCCTGCTCGCCGGCGACTCCTTCTCGACGGCGACGGCGGAGGCCGAGACGAGCGTCGCAGCGGCGAGCCCGCCCCAGAGGACGGCCGGGCCGAGGGGTGCGAGGGCGGTGATGACCGCCGGGGAGACGGCGAGCCCGAAGCCCGTGGAGAGCTGGAGCCGCGCGAGGGCGCGGCCCAGGACGTGGACCGGGGCGAGGACGGTGACGAGCGCGGTGACGCTGCCCGCGTAGATGATCTCGCCGAGGGTGCAGACCACGGACACCGCGACGACGGCGGGGGCGGCCCAGCCGTGCCCCAGCGACGTGGCCACGAGGAAGCCGAGGTAGGAGGCGGTGAGGACCGCGCCGGCGAGCGCCAGCGCCGTCCGCCGGGAGAAGCGGGACATCAGGACGGTGACCGGGACCTGCAGGGTGACCACCAGCACCGTGTTCACCACGAAGACGGCTCCCGACCACACCGGGGAAGCGCCGAGCTGGGTCACCAGGACGAGCGGGACCGCGACCTCGGGGACGTTGAGGCAGAAGGCGTAGACCACGTTGGCGGCCAGGACCGCGCGCATGCGGGGTGCCGGCCGAGCGCGCCCGTCGTCGGCCCCGTCGTCGACCCCGGCGCCTGCCGGCGCAGCGGCCGGACGGGCGCGCAGGCGGACGGACCACGCCAACGCGGCAGCGGTGAGATAGGCGAGCCCGGTGACGACCGCCAGCACCCGCAGCGCGGTGGTGCCACCCGCCAGGCACGCCGTGGCCAGCAGCGCGCCCACCCCCAGTCCGGCGTTGCGCAGGGTGCGGCCCGCCGCGAGCGCCGCGTCACGTTCCCGGCCGTGGGCGACCGTGGCAACGAGCGCCGCGTGGGCGGCCGGCCACGCCTGGTTGCCGATGCCGAGGAAGAGCGCCGCCGTCGCGAACGGCCACAGGTGCCCCGCCGGGGTGGCGAGCAGCAGCACCACGCCCGCCACCCGCACCAGCATCGACGCCGCCACGACCGTGCTGCGCGCGCCCCGGTCCAGCCATCGGCCGACCGCGGGCATGCACCCCAGACCCACGACGATGCCGACCGTCATGGCGATACCCGTGGCCGGCGCGGACAGTCCGAGCACGGCAACGCCGTAGAGCAGCAGGAACGGCCGCATCATCCCGGTGCCGAGCGCGTCCACGGCCAACGCGGCGGCGTAGCGGGGGCCGCCGGAGGCGCGGACGAGGGCGCGGACCTGGATCTTCGTGGTTGCCATGGCGCCAACGGTGCGTTCGGCTCCCCGGACGGGGCACGTCGATTGACGGACACCGTCAATCGACGCCCCCACCGCCCGGACGGTCGGGGATCATCAGGGGGTGACGTTGAGGATCGACATCAGCGGCCGGCCGTCCGAGCGACTGCGGTTCGCCGCCTCCCCGCTGGCAGAGCTCACCGCGATGCTGCACGTGCTGGCCGAACCCGGGCACCATCCGCGGCACGCCGCGTGGGCCGCGGACGTGTGGGCCGGGCTCCGGCCGGAGCTCGCCGAGCGGCTTCGGGAGGCGGAGTTTCTCTGGCGCTCCTCGCGAGCCGACTTCCTGGTCCCTTCCCGTCCCCAGCCGACCCTCGTCGAGGAGCTGGACGACGTGGACCGGATCGACGACGAGAAGTACGTGAGGTCCGCCCTCGTCACCACGTGCGGCAGCAACCGGGTCCATTTCGCGGGGCCGTCGCCGCTCGCCGACACGACCGCACGCGAGCGGGCCCTGGACCTGGCGCAGGCCCGCGGCCCGCAGCAGGAAGCCTTCGCGGAACGGCTGCTCGCAGACCCGGTCGCCGTGCGCGCACGGGTGCGCAGCACCCTCGAACAGTGCGCCGACGCGTTCTTCGACGCCGCCTGGGCGGGCGCCGCCGAGCGGCTCGCCACCGACCTGCGCCTGAAGAACGACCTGCTACAGCGCCACGGCACCGCGGCCGCACTCGCCTCGGTCTCTGACGCGGTCACCCTGGCGCCGGACGGCGACAGCATCGTCGTCGACAAGCTCCAGGACAGCGCGACCGCCGCCCGCGGCACCGCGCTCACCTTCGTCCCGAGCGTCTTCGGCCGCCCGCACCTGACGGTGGTCCGCGCACCCGGGTGGCAGCCGGTCGTGCAGTACCCGGTCGCGGAGGCGGGCCCGACCGAACCGGTGTCCCTGGAGACGGTCACGCTCCGGCTGGAGGCGCTCGCGCACCCGGTGCGGCTGCGGCTGCTGCGCACCCTGGCCCGTGGTCCGCACACCACGAGCGAGCTGGCCCACGCCTGGGAGCTCTCGCCCCCGGAGGTGTCCCGGCACCTCGCCGTCCTGCGCCGCGCCGGGCTGCTCACGGGCCGACGGCGCGGCCGCTACGTCCACTACACGCTCGACCGGTCGGCGCTGACGACGCTGGGCACGGACCTGCTGTCGGCGGTGCTGCGCTGAGCGGAGGTACCGATACGTCCCGCGCAGCCCCGCCCACGGCTTCATCACCCCGGTCGCATGTATCAGGGCACCCGGACGCTGCTTCCCTGCACACACAGATATCTGCACACAGCTCGACGGAGTCCCTGCTCCGCTAACCTGGGGCGTCGATCGGCCTCGTCTCGACGTCCGCGCGCGACCTGGGAAGCGAACCCCTCATGTCCGATCTTCACCTGGCTCTGCTCGGCCCTGTCCGTATGTGGCGGGACGGGACGGAGGTACCGCTCGGTTCCCCGCAACAACGGGCGGTGCTCGCCGTGCTCCTGCTGCACGAGGGCCGCGTCGTGCCCGGCGAGGAGCTCATCGACGCGCTGTGGGGCGAGGTCCCGCCGAAGGGTGCCTGGGGGACGCTGCGCACCTACGTCTCCCGGCTGCGGCAGGTCTTCGCCGGGTCGGCCGTCGTGATCAAGACGGCCGGCACCGGGTACGCGGTGCACACCCCGCACGGATCGGTCGACGCCGTGGTCTTCCGGGATCTCGTGACGCGCGGGCGGGACCAGGCGGCGGCCGGCAGCCCGGGTGCGGCGGCGACATCGCTCACCCAGGCGCTCGCGCTCTGGACGGGCGACGGCCTGGACGGCGCGCCCGGTGAGTACCTCGCGCGGCAGCGCGCCCGGCTGCAGGCCGCTCGCCTGGCTGCCACCGAGCTCCGGTTCGCGGCGATGCTCGACGCCGGGACCGACGCCGCCGGGCAAGAGGACGTCGCGGCGGAGCTGACGCTGCTCGTGGAGCAGCACCCGTTCCTGGAACGGCTGCGGGAGCTGCTCATGCGCGCGCTGTACCGGCAGGGCCGGCAGGCCGACGCCCTGGCCGTGTACCACGCGGGTGAGACCCTGCTCCGCGACGAGCTCGGCATCGATCCCGGGCCCGCGCTCCGGGCCGCGCACCAGCGCATCCTCGTGTCGGACCCCGGGCTCCTGACCGCGCCCGAGCACGTGCCGCACGCGACCGAGCAGATCGAGCACTCCGGTCCGGGCCCCACCCTGCTGCCCGCGCGCCTGCCCCACTTCACCGGCCGGCACGCGGAGCTCGCCCGCATCGCCGGCGCGCTCACCGCCACGACCGACGGAACGACCGACAGGACCGTCACGGCCGTCGGCGTCCACGGGCTCGACGGCCTGGGCAGGTCGGCGCTCGTCGTCGAGGCGGCCCACCGCGCCGTCGGTCACTACCCCGGCGGCCGGCTGTACGGGGACCTCGACCAGATGGCCGGGGACCTCACCGAGATCCTCGGTGCCTGGCTGGGCGCGTACGGCGTCCCGCCCGCCGACGTACCCGCCTCGGCGACCGCCCGGGCGATCAAGCTCCGGGACGCGACCGGGGGCCGACCCGTCCTGGCGGTCCTAGACGGCGTGGAGGACACCACGGCGCTCGGCACGCTGACCGCCGTGCTGCCGTCCGGCAGCGCGGTGCTGTTCGTCGCGCGGCGCTGGCACCCCGAGCCGGTGAGCGCCACGTGGGTCCAGGCCGGCCCCTTGCCCGACGACGACGGGCTGCGGCTCCTGACGCACGTCGCCGGTCCGGACCGGCTCGCCGTCGACCCGGGCGCCGCCGCGCGCCTGGTCGCGCTCTCCTGCGGCTGGCCGCTGTCGCTGCGTCTCATCGGCGGCCGGCTGAACACCCACCCCCGCTGGAGCGTCTCCGCGATGGCCGATCAGCTCGCCCACGAGCTCGCCAACCCGGCCGAGACGGTGCACGACGACTGCCTGCTCGCCGAGGCGCCCGTCCTGCGGGCCTACCTGCGCCTGCGGCCCGCCCAGGCGCGGGCACTGCGGCGGACCGCGGGGCTGGAGAGCGAGACCTTCGCCATCCACGAGGCCGCCGACGCGTTGGGTCTGACCTGCGAGGACGTCTGGAGCGTCCTCGACTCGCTCGTCGAGCTCGGCCTGCTCACCGAGAACGGCCCGGCAGGCCTGCCGCACAGCACCACGTACCGGATGGCGGGGGTCGTGCGCGCCTTCGCCCGACGCCGGCCGGAGGCCGCCGACGAGCTCGACGCGTGGCCGGTGCCGCGGGACCGCGCCGAGCTGTACGCGGCGAGCTGACCCCGCCTCCGGGTGGTCCTCGTGAGCCGGTGGTCCTCGTGGGCGGGTGGCCCTCGTGGCCGCCGTCCTCCCTCAAGGAGGCGGCCACGAGGACGGCGGTGGGGTCAGGCCCGCGCGGGCGCGACCGAGTGGTTGCCGCGGACGACGTCAGCGGGGTCGTACGTCGCCTTGATCCGGCCGAGCCTGTCGAGCGTGCCGGGGTCGGCGAAGGGCACCCCGCCGGCGCGCTCGGCGAAGTTCAGGTAGCCGGTATCGGCCGACCAGGGGCGCATGGCCTCGGCCAGGGCGTCCAGGCTGCTGTGCGTCGCCTTCACGGCCGCCTCGACGGGCGTGATCGACACGGAGAACACGGCATAGGCCGCCTCGAACCCGCTGACCGCGCCGCCCTGCGCCGGCTGCGGCGCCAGGGCGCCGCCGAGGTGGCGGATCTCGGCGCTGAGCACCGGGAAGTTCGCCTCCGGGCCGGTCACGGAGAGGTAGGCGTCCAGTGCCTCGGACGGCAGCTCGTTCAGCAGGAGACCGTCGCCCGTCCCGGGCACGGGGCCCGGCGGGTCCATGTGGATCTCGGCCAGCGCCTGGGGCGTGCAGGGCTGCAGGGTGTCCATGACGGGTGCCAGCGCGCGCAGCGGCGCGAGGACGGCGTCGGTCGCGCCGGCGTCCAGCAGGGAGACCAGCTCGACCACCACGAACGACTGGCCGCGCACGGGCTCGGGGATCTCCTCCATCGGCGGGAAGCGCAGCAGCCGGCCGACCGACGTGATCTCGTCCGGGACCGACGCCGTCCAGGCGCGCCACGCGTGCAGCACCTCGGCGGCCCGCTCGATCGGCCAGAACAGCGTGCCGCCGAGGGGCTCGCCGAACTCGAAGAGGTTGAACTCGAGCGCCGTGACGACCGCGAAGCTGCCGCCGCCCCCGCGGATCGCCCAGAACAGGTCCGGCTCGGTCTGCGCGTCGATGCGCCGCAGCACGCCGTCCGCGGTCACGACGTCGGCCGCCACGACCTGGTTCGCGGCCAGGCCGTGCTTGCGGGCCAGCCACGACAGGCCGCCGCCGAGGGTGTAGCCGACCACACCCACGTCCGCCGCGGTGCCCGCCAGACCGGCGAGCCCGTGCGGTGCCGCGGCGGCCTGGACGTCGCCCCAGAGCGCACCGGCCTCGACGCGAGCCGTGCGCGCCTCGGGGTCGATCACGACACCGCGCATCTCCGAGGTCTTGATCAGGACCGTGCCGGCCAGCGAGCCCAGGGGGCTCGCGTTGTGCCCGGTGCCCTGCGCCGCCACGCGCAGGCCTGTCGCGCGAGCCGCGTTCACGGCGGTCACCACGTCCTTGGCGCTCGCCGCCAGGACCACGGCCTCCGGGTGCTGGTCGACGGTCAGCTGCCACGCCTGGCGCGCGCCGTCCCACCCGGGATCGCCGGGCAGCACGAGGCGGCCGTCGAGCTGCGCGCGCAGCGTGGATACGTCGAGTTCGTTCGAGGACATCGGGAAGTGCTCCGTTCGGTGGGGTTCGTCGCCCCGATCCTCACGAGTCGCGATCGACAGCCGGTCGACAACTGATCGACGGCCGATCGACGGCTGATCGACGGCTCACCACTCGGCGGTCCGCTCACCTCCTGCTGCGTCGAGCAGCAGACGCAACCCGGCCTCGGATGCGCTGCCCGGCACCGCGGTGTGCGTGAGGATCCGCTGGCCGTGGCCCTCGGGCAGGTGCAGCACCTCGTACTCGAGATCGAGGTCGCCGACCACGGGGTGGTGGAGGCGCCGGGTGCCGCTGGTGCACAGGCGGACCGTCTGCCCGGCCCACAGGCCGGCGAAGTCCGCGCTCCGCACGCTCAGCTCCCCGACCAGCTCGATGAGGCCCCTGTCCTCGGGAAACTGTGCGGCGACGTAGCGCAGCGAGGCCACGGCGACGGCCGCCTCCTCGTACCAGTCCCGGTGCAGCTCCCGGGTGTGCAGGTCCAGGAACAGCATCCGGAGCTGGTTGGGCCGGTCGTCGGGGCGCGACGGCGCGGCGACGTCGAGGTGCCCGGCCATCAGCAGGTGCCCGGCGTGGTTCCAGGCGAGGACGTCGTTGCTCCGGCCCAGCAGGAGCGCGGGCACGTCGCGCATCGCGTGCAGGAGCCGGACGGCACCCGCCTGGGGCTCCTCGGCCCTCAGGACGGGCCGCCGCTTGCCCGACGCCGGCCGGGCCAGGGCGAACAGGTGGGTGCGCTCGTCCTCGTCGAGGCGCAGCGCACGGGCCAGCGCCTCGATGACCGCGTCGGAGGCGTTCTGCGACTGCCCCTGCTCCAGGCGCGTGTAGTACGTGGCCGAGACGCCGGCGAGCTGGGCCAGCTCCTCGCGCCGCAGGCCGGGCACCCGGCGGCGTCCGTAGGCACGCACACCGACGTCCTCGGGACCGACCCGGTCGCGGCGGGAGCGGAGGAACTCGCCCAGCTCACCGATGCCGTGGCTGTCGCTCGATGCGGAATCGTTCACGACGCCATGCTCCCCCATCCGAGCAGGGCGAGCCTGCCCCTGGCAGTGCTAGGCGACGCAGGGGTCTGGTCCATGCTCCGGCCTGCTCCGATGCTCGACCCATGACTCAGAGCACTCAGCGCACTCAGCGCACGACGGAGAGACGCAGCACCCCGGGCAGCCGGTTCACCGCGGCAGAGCGACTGGCCCTGGCCGTCCTGCTGACCGCCAACTTCACGCTCGCCGTCGACTTCTCCATCCTCAACGTGGCCCTGCCGCGGATCGGCCACGACCTGGGCTTCGCGACCGCCGAGCTGCAGTGGATCGTGACGTCGTTCGCGCTGTGCGCGGCCGGGTTCACGCTCTTCTTCGGCCGGGTCGCCGACCTGTTCGGCCGGCGTCGCCTCTTCCTGATCGGCATCGTCGTCCTGGGACTGTCGTCGTTGCTCGGCGGGTTCGCGCAGGACCCGGCAACGCTCATCGGTGCCCGTGTCGCCCAGGGCCTGGCGACGGCGATGGTCACCCCCGCGGCGCTGTCCCTGCTGGCCACGATGTTCGCCGAGGGGCCCGCCCGCGACCGCGCCCTCGGCCTCAACGGCGCGCTCATGGCAGCGGGATTCACGACCGGCGCCGTCCTCGGTGGCGTGCTCACGGGCACCACGAGCTGGCGGTGGGCCTTCTTCGTCAACGTCGTCGTCGCGATCGCCGTGCTGGTGATCGCGCCGCTCGTGCTGCGTGAACGGCCCGCCGGCCACCGGCCCCGCCTCGATGCGCCCGGTGCGCTCCTGGTGACCCTGGCGCTCCTCTCCCTGGTCTACGGCATCAGCAGCGCGGGCCAGGTCGGCTGGTCGGACCCGGCCGCCTGGGGTCCGCTCGTCGGCGCGGTCGCGCTGCTGGGCCTGTTCTGGGTGGTCGAGCACCGGGTCCCCTCTCCCCTGGTCGCGCCGCACCTGCTGCGCCGCGGGAACGTGGCGTGGGGCAACGCCGCCGGGCTGCTGGCCTTCGCGACGGAGACGTCCCTGGTCTTCCTCCTGACCATCTACCTGCAGGATCTCCTGGGCTTCGACTCCGTCACCGCCGGACTGATGCTTGCCGTCCTCGGTGTCGGTACCGTCGTGGGCGGCCTGCTCGCGCCCAGGCTCATCGGGCGCACCGGCGCCAAGCGGGTGATCGTCCTCGGGTTCCTGGTCCAGGCCGCGGCCACGGCTCCCCTGGCGTTCGTCGACAGGTCGCACGCCTGGGTGGTCCCGCTCCTGCTGCTCACGTTCGTCGGCGGGGTGGCCAACCTCGTGGCGATCGTCGGCTACACGGTCGCGTCGACGGCCGGCGTCCCCACCGCCAGCCAGGGGCTGGCGACCGGGCTGGTGAGCATGAGCCAGCAGGTCGGGATCACGCTCGGCACCCCCGTGATGTCGGCGGTCGTCGCGAGTCGCCTCGACACGGGCCTCCTTGACGGCCTCCTCGACGGCGTCCGGCTCGCCGTCGGCGCCAACGCCGCCGTCTGCCTCATCGCGGCGCTGGTCCTCGCCGCCGCGCTCAAGCTGCCCGGCGCGACCGCCGCGGTCGAGCCCTCGCTCGTCGGCGAGGCCGGCTGATGCCGCGCCCCTGGGTCCGGCGTCAGCCGGTCAGCACCCGGCGCAGGCGGTCGAGCCGGAGCCCGGCGACGCCCTGGTAGGCCGGCCGGAGGACCCTGGCGAGCGGACCCTCGTGCGTGAAGTCGTGCCGCACGAG
>NZ_JBHWZO010000178.1:0-12815 GCF_042728455.1 Promicromonospora sp. NPDC060204 | reverse complement strand
CTCTGAGTTCTCAGAGGCCGGCCAGGCCCAGCACGTCCAGCGTCCAGGCGTGCTCGAACGCCACCTGCTCCCAGGCGGAGTAGCGCCCCGAGACGCCGCCGTGCCCGGCCGACATCTCGATCTTGAGCATCGCCGGCGCCCCCGCGGCCTGCAGCCGGGCCACCCACTTGGCCGGCTCCACGTACAGCACGCGGGTGTCGTTGAAGCTCGTGGTGGCGAGCACGCGCGGGTAGTGCGCGGCGTCGTCGGCCACGTTCTCGTACGGCGTGTACGAGCGCATGTACGCGTACACCTCGGGGTCGTTCAGCGGGTCGCCCCACTCGTCGCGCTCGGTGACGGTCAGCGGCAGCGTCGGGTCGAGCATCGACGTCAGCGCGTCGACGAACGGCACCCCGGCCAGCACCCCGGCGAACAGCTCGGGCGCCAGGTTGGTGGCCGCGCCGACGAGCAGCCCGCCGGCGCTGCCGCCGTCGGCCACCATGCGGTCGGACGCCGTCCAGCCGGTGGCGACGAGGTGGCGGCCGCAGGCCACGAAGTCGGTGAACGTGTTGCGCTTCGCGGCCAGCTTGCCGTCGTCGTACCAGGAGCGGCCCATCTCGCCGCCGCCCCGGACGTGCGCGACGGCGAAGACGACGCCGCGGTCGAGCAGGCTCAGGCGGGCGATCGAGAAGTACGGGTCGATCGAGTACTCGTACGCGCCGTACCCGTACAGGAGCAGGGGAGCGGGCTCGGCGGGGGCCGGTTCGGCCGGGCCGGACGAGTCGGCGAACCGCACCTTGTCCTTGCGCCAGACGAGCGAGATCGGCACGCGCGTGCCGTCCTCGGCCACGGCCCACTCCCGGCGCTGGTCGTAGTCGCCGGCGTCGTAGCCGCCGAGCACCGGCTGCTGCTTGAGCAGCGTGCGCTCGCCGGAGGCGACGTCGTACAGGTAGAGCGACGACGGGGTGACGAACGACGTGTAGCCCACCTTGAGGTTGGGCTGCTCCCACACGCCCACGCCCGCGCCCACGGACTCCAGCGGCTGGCCGAACGAGATCTCCTGGAAGTCCCAGGTCACCGGGCCGCTCGCCGGGAGCTGGAGCACTGCCGAGCGGGAGATCGCCCCGCGGCGGTAGTAGAGCACCGCGTAGCGCTCGCTGGCGCTCACGCCCTCCAGCCGCACCTCCGGGTCGTGCGGCACGACGACGGTGGCCGCCTCCGGGGCGACCGTCTCGCCGCGTGCCGGGACGGGCGAGGCGACCAGCTCGAAGTTCAGCGCGTCCTTGTTGTGCAGGATCAGCAGCGTGTCCTCGGGCTCGCCGGCGCCGGCCGAGGCCGGCAGCACGGCGTGCTCCACCGAGTACTCGACGCCCTCGCGGCGCGGCCAGACGACGCGGAACTCGCCCGTCGGGTCGTCGGCCTCCAGCAGCCACGACTCGCTCGTCACCTTGGAGCCGAGCTCGATCTGCAGGTACTTCTTGGACCGGGACAGGCCCACGCCCACCCAGTACCGCTCGTCGGGCTCCTCGAAGACCAGCACGTCGTCGGAGCCGGGGGCACCCAGCTGGTGCCGCCAGACGCGCCAGGGCCGCCAGGCGTCGTCCACGGTCAGGTAGAAGACGTGCTCGCCGTCGGGGGTGAACATGGCGCCGGGCGCGGTGTCGCGCACCTCGTCGCGGAGGTCCTCGCCCGTGGCCAGGTCGCGGACCCGCAGCGTGTAGCGCTCGTCGCCCGCGGTGTCGGTCGCGTACAGCAGGCGGGTGCCGTCGTCGGAGACGTCGAGCGAGCCCAGGGCGAAGAACTCGTGCCCCTCGGCCTCGGCGTTCTGGTCCAGCATGACCTGCTCGCCCGGCACGGGCTGCCCGGGCTCGAGCACGCGGGGCGTCCAGTCGTCCGGGCCGGCGACGGGGTACCGCGCGTGGATCGGGTACTGCTGGCCCTCGACCGTGCGGGCGTAGTACCACCAGTCGCCGTCGCGCGCGGGGACCGAGAGGTCGGTCTCGAGGGTGCGGCCCTTGATCTCGTCGAACAGGGTTTGCCGCAGCGGCGCCAGGTGCTCCTGACGGTCGAGCGTCCAGGCGTTCTGCGCCTCCAGGTGCGCGACGACCTCGGGATCCTCCTTGTCGCGGAGCCACTCGTAGTCGTCGGTGAAGGTGTCGCCGTGGAAGGTGCGCTCCCGGGGGCGGCGCACGGTGAAGGGTGGTTCGGTGGGTGGAAGGACCCGCACGGAACCGGTCGGTCGATCGGCCGCGGGGGCGGCCGCTGGGGGAGTCAGGGCGTCGTCGGACACCGCGTCAGCCTAACCGTGACGACGCCCTGGCGAGGGGGCGTTCCGCGCCCTCCTCCTGCCCTCGACCAGGTCACTCCGTGACCAGGGTGTGACCCACGGGTGTAACGAGTGACACATGGCACGGCTACACTCGCCGCACGCCGATGGCATCAGTTTGATGCAGGCCTGGTTAAGCAGGACTGAATCATGCTGGTGTCGTAGGCACCGAGACCTCGGAGCACCACACACCAGAACCGACGGAGGACCCGGCAGATGACAGCCGACCGACCGAACCTCGCGACGGCCGCGCGCAGGCTGCTGGCCACGCTCGCGGCCGCGGCCATCCCGGCCGTGATCGTCGCGGCACCTGCGATGGCTGCCGCCGCACCCGCCGACTGCACACCCGACGACACGACCGCCTGCGTCGTGGCGATCGTCCTGGACGCGGAGAACAACCCCGTCCCCGACGTGGGCGTGACCATCTCCGGCGCGGGGTTCGAGACAGATGTGACCAGCACCCAGGAGGGGCCGGCGTCCGTGGAGGTGCCGCAGGTCGGTACCTACACGCTGACCCTCGACGAGGAGACCGTCCCGGACGGACTCTTCCCGGACGCCACCGAGCTGCAGGTCACGGCACAGACCGGTAGCTCCGCGCGCGCGGCGTTCCGGTTGGGCACCACGCCCCCCGAGAGCGCCGAACCCAGCGGGGGCGCCACCACCGCCCCGGGCGAGGGCCAGCCCACGGACGCGGCGTCCGCCCCGGCCGCCGGGGACGAGGGCCTCGGCGGAGCGGGCTCCGCCGCCACCGGTGGCGGCGGACCGTCCCTCCAGCAGATCTGGCAGCAGTTCGGCTCCGGCATCCGGTTCGGCCTGCTGCTCGCCCTGGCCTCGGTGGGCATCAGCCTCATCTACGGCACGACCGGCCTGTCGAGCTTCTCGCACGGCGAGCAGGTGACGCTGGGCGCCATGTTCGGCTTCATCGGCATCAACTGGCTGCACCTGCCCATCTGGCTCACGGTGATCCTGGTGATCGTCGCCTGCGCCGCCACCGGCTGGCTGCAGGACGCCGCCATTTGGGCACCGTTGCGACGGCGCGGCACACCGGTCACGCAGATGATGATCGTGACCATCGGCCTGTCGCTGGCGCTGCAGTACGCCATCCAGATGGTCATCGGCGGCCGGTCGCACCGCGTCCTGCCGCAGAACCCGAAGCCCCTGGAGATCGCGGGCATCACGCTCAGCACCGCCTCGTGGATCTCGATGCTCGTCGCGGTCGTCGTGATCTTCTTCATCGGCTGGTTCCTCACCCGCACCCGGACCGGCCGCGCCACCCGCGCCGTCTCGGACAACACGGCGCTCGCGGCGGCCACCGGCATCAACCCGGACCGCATCATCCGCGTCGTGTGGACCATGTCCACCGGCTTCGCCGGCCTGGCGGGCATGCTGCTGGCCGTCTCGTTCGGCTCGTTCAACTGGTCGCTCGGCATGCTGCTGCTGCTCCTGATGTTCGCCGCCGTCACCCTCGGTGGCCTGGGCACGGCCTACGGCGCCCTGCTCGGCTCCCTCGTGATCGGCCTCGTCGTCGAGATGTCCACCCTCATCCCCGGAATGCCGAGCGACCTGCGCTACGCCTCGGCACTCGTGATCCTCATCCTCGTGCTGCTGTTCAGGCCGCAGGGCCTGCTCGGCCGCGCCGAGCGGATCGGCTGAAAGGAGAACCATCATGGAACTGAGCCGCATCCTCACCCAGGCGCTCGCCGAGCTCATCGCTCCGACGACGGCCGCCATCGCGCTGGCCGCCATCGGCCTCAACCTGCACTTCGGGTTCACCGGCCTCCTCAACATGGGGCAGGCAGGCTTCATGCTGCTGGGCGCCTACGGCTTCGGCATCGCCACGATCTCGGGCGCGCCGTTCTGGCTGGCCCTGCTCATCTCGCTCGCGGCGGGCGCGCTGTTCGCGCTCATCCTCGGCGCACCCACGCTCCAGCTGCGTGGCGACTACCTCGCGATCGTGACCATCTCGGCCGCAGAGATCATCCGAATGCTCGGCCGTGCCACCGTCTTCCAGGAATGGACCGGCGGCGCGGCGGGGCTCACGGGTGGCTCGTTCAAGGCGACGTTCCAGGAGCTGTCGTTCCTGCCGGCGGCGCCCGAGCGTGGCGCGTTCGGTCCGCTCGAGTACGTGTTCACGGGCTCCGACTCGTGGTGGACCCGTCTGTTCGCGTGGGCCGTGGTGCTCATCGCCGTCCTCTTCGTCTGGCTCCTCACGCGCAGCCCGTGGGGCCGCGTGCTCAAGGGCATCCGTGAGGACGAGGACGCCGTCCGCGCACTGGGCAAGAACGTCTTCTCCTACAAGATGCAGGCGCTGGTGCTCGGCGGCATGTGCGGTTCGCTCGCCGGCATGCTGTATGTGCTGCCCAGGTCGGTCGCGCCCGACGCCATGGGACGTTCGCTGACGTTCTTCGCGTGGACGGTCCTGCTGCTCGGCGGCGCTGCCACCTTGTTCGGTCCCGTCCTGGGGTCCATGCTCTTTTATGCGGTCTACATGTTGCTCCGCGCGGGTATGCGCGAGGGTCTGGAAGGCGTGGTGACGGCCACGATGGTGGAGCAGATCGGTGGTCTGCTCGTCGGCGTGACCCTCATGCTGCTCGTCATCTTCCGCCCACAAGGAATCCTGGGGAACAAGAAGGAGCTCGCCTTCGATGTCCGATGAGACGACCGAGAACAAGGTGGCCGAGGTGACCGACGTGCCCGAGGCGGACGAGGCGACCGACGTGCCGGCGAGCACCGTCGAGGCGCTCGACACCGTCGAGCGCAGCGACACCGAGGCCGCGAAGGCCGCGGAGCACGTCCTGGCCGCGGTCGAGCCGAAGGTCGGCGTGAGCAAGCCGGACCCGATCCTGCTCGTCGACGACGTGCAGCGCCGGTTCGGCGGCATGACCGCCGTCGACGTGGACCACCTGGAGGTCCAGCGCGGGGTCATCACGGCCCTCATCGGCCCGAACGGTGCCGGCAAGACGACCTTCTTCAACCTGCTCACGGGCTTCGACAAGCCCAACCAGGGCTCGTGGTCCTTCGAGGGCAGGTCGCTGGGCGGCGTCAGCGCCGCCAAGGTGGCGCGCAACGGCATGGTTCGCACGTTCCAGCTCACCAAGGCGCTCTCCCGCCTGACGGTGCTGCAGAACATGCTGCTGGCCGCGATGGACAACCCGGGCGAGAACCTGTTCGGCTCCCTGGTGAAGCCGCTGTGGGCGGGCACCGAGAAGCGCAACACCGAGAAGGCGCTCGAGATCCTGGCGCGGTTCAAGCTCGACGCCAAGAAGGACGACTTCGCGGGCTCGCTGTCGGGCGGTCAGCGCAAGCTCCTGGAGATGGCGCGGGCCCTGATGACGGACCCGACCATGATCATGCTCGACGAGCCGATGGCCGGCGTGAACCCGGCGCTGGTCCAGTCGCTGCTGCACCACATCCAGGCGCTGCGGGACGACGGCATGACCGTGCTGTTCGTCGAGCACGACATGCACGCCGTGCGGCACATCTCCGACTGGGTGGTGGTCATGGCCGAGGGCAAGATCGTCGCCGAGGGGCCGCCCAAGTCCGTCATGCAGGACCAGGCCGTCGTCGACGCCTACCTGGGTGCGCACCACGACACCGACCTCGGGGACGACTCGCTGCTCGACCCCGCAGTGCTGGCCCGGCTCGAGGCCGAGGAGGAGAAGCGATGAACGACGCGGCCAAGACCGAGAAGCGGGAGATCCTGCTCAAGGCGACCGACATCGTGGCCGGGTACCTGCCGGGCGTGAACATCCTGAACGGGTGCAACCTGGAGGTCGCCAAGGGCGAGCTCGTGGGCATCATCGGCCCCAACGGCGCCGGCAAGTCGACGCTGCTGAAGGCTCTGTTCGGCCTGGTCCACGTCCGCTCCGGCAACGTGACCCTGGGCGGCAAGGAGATCACCAACCAGAAGGCGAACACCCTCGTGTCGCAGGGTGTCGGGTTCGTGCCGCAGAACAACAACGTGTTCCCCTCGCTCACCGTCGAGGAGAACATGCGGATGGGCGTGTACCTGCGGCCCAAGGCGTTCGCCGAGCGGTTCGAGTTCATCACCGACCTGTTCCCCACCCTCGGGGAGCGGCGCGCGCAGCGGGCGGGCGCCATGTCGGGCGGTGAGCGGCAGATGGTCGCCATGGCCCGCGCGCTGATGATGAACCCGTCGGTGCTGCTCCTCGACGAGCCGTCCGCCGGGCTGTCGCCGGTGCGTCAGGACGAGACGTTCCTGCGCACCCGGATGATCAACAAGGCGGGCGTGTCCGTGGTCATGGTCGAGCAGAACGCCCGGCGCTGCCTGCAGATCTGCGACCGCGGGTACGTGCTGGACCAGGGCAAGGACGCGTACACGGGGACGGGCAAGGAGCTGCAGTCCGACCCGAAGGTCATCTCGCTCTACCTGGGCACCCTGGCGGAGGACGTCGACAAGGCGTCCTGACCCGCTCCGCCGACAGAACTCTGGCGTACCTCCTGATCAGGGGGTACGCCAGAGTTCTATCTCGCTGCAGTTCTACTTCGGCAGCTTGACGTCGGTCCAGGTGAGGCGGTGGTCGCTGCTCGGGAACGGGTAGACGCCCGTGAGCCGGGACAGCGGGTCGGCCGCGGCCGGCCAGAACACACCCGCGCCGCGGACGCGCAGGTCGCGCGACGGGAGCACGTAGTCGACGCGGAGGTTGCCCGGCGTCGTGTCGGCGAAGTCGGCCGTGTCGAGGGCCGGGTCGCCCTCGTGGGTCAGGTTCGCGCCGGCCTGCAGCGCCGAGGCCTCCGGGGCGCCCGCCGACGTCGGCCGCGGGTCGGTGATGCGCGGGTGGCGCAGGAGCTGGTCGATCGCCGGGACGCCGTCGTCACCCGTGGCGGAGTCGCCGTCGAGCGGGTCGGCGTTGTAGTCGCCCACGATCACGAACGACGAACCGGGCCGCAGCCCGCCGCGCCGGCCCTCGTCGTCGTACACGTAGCGAGCCGTACGGCCGCCGCGCACGTAGTCCGCCCAGAACCGGATCTCGTCGTGGTTGCGCAGGCCGTTGCGGTCCTCGGCGCCGTCGAACGACGGCGGGGTCGGGTGCGCGGCCAGCACGTGCACCGTCTCGCGACCCACGCGGACCGGCACGTCCCAGTGCGACTTGGACGACAGCGGCAGCACCGCCAGCTCCTCGGCCGAGTACCAGTCGGCGGGGGCGGCGGTGGCGGGGTCGTCCGGCAGGAGCGCGCCCGGCATGTCCTGCCACCTGAAGTCCTGGAACGTGCGGACGTCGCGGTGCTGGATCGGGTACTTGGACAGCACGACCATGCCGTACTGCCCCGGGAAGAGGCCGAACCCGAGCGCGTCGTCGCCGCCCCCGACGGTCCCGTCGTTGTTCAGGTCGAACCCGCTCGGGATCCCGGTGTTCGACGGCGCGACGAACGCGTACGGGTACTCGACCGGCTTGCCCGTGCCCTGCGGCACCTCCAGGTAGTTCTCGCGGAACAGGTCGGCCGCGGCGTAGGGGTCGGCGTCGCCCGAGTAGTCGAACTCGTTGAGCAGCACGACGTCCGGGTTCGCGTGCTGGATCACCTCGGCCACCGTCGCCGCCTGGACGTCGTCGCCCGTGGACAGGTCGGCGACGAGCTCGCCCTCGGTCGCGCGGTTGAGCGACAGGTTGTAGGTCGCGGCGCGCAGGGTCCGGGGCGTGGCGTGGTTCCGGTCGTGCCCGGCCGACGTCGCCGCCGGGCCGCCGTCCGGCGTCGGACCGGTCGGTGTGGTGCCCGCCGAGGCCGTGCTCGCCGAGGCGAGGAAGGCCCCGGCCAGCAGGGCCGCTGCCGCGGCCGCGCCGGTCAGGCGCGAGGGGGTGCTGGCTCGCATGACTGCTCCTTCGTCGGGGTGTCGTGCGCGGGTGGTCCGCGTCAGACACCGTAGGACGGCGCCCGCTCGTGCGGGTGAACGACGCGTGAACAGCCCCGCCGGCGCGGTGCCGCGGGCCGGGGCGGAGGCCGCCCTGCGGGCCGTGATCGAATCGTTGTGCGCTCGCCACCAGTACGGACGTTCGAGACGGTAGTTTTCCGGGGCGGCCGGAGGTGGCCGCGGCGAGGGCGTCCGCCGTCGTGCCGAACCCAAAGGAAGAACTTGATGATCCGCACCCTCCGTCCCGCCCGCCGTCCCGCCCGGCTGCTGGCCGCCGCGGCCGCAGCGACCGTCTCGCTGACCCTGCTCTCCGGCTGCTCGGTCCTCGACGGGATCCTGTCGAGCGGCGAGGCCCCGCGTGACGAGCCGGGCGGCGAGATCACCGCCTCCGCCGACGCGGACGCCTTCGAGATCCTGAAGGGCGACTGCATCGACCTGGAGGCGCTCGACGGTTACGGCGAGTCCGCGGAGGGCGAGGACTTCGAGGTCGAGTCGGTGCCCGTGGTGCCGTGCGCCGAGGAGCACACCGGTGAGGTCTACGCCGAGCTCATCATGGACGACGCCGAGTACCCGGGCGACGAGGCCATGTCGAAGAAGTTCGACGAGTGGTGCTACGACGAGTTCGAGAAGTTCGTGGGCGTCTCCTACGACGAGTCCGTCTACGGCTACACCGGCTTCTACCCGACCCAGGCCACCTGGGACCAGCTGAACGACCGCTCCCTGCAGTGCATCATCAGCTCCGAGGAGCCGTTCACGGGCAGCCTCAAGGGCGTCGCGAAGTAACTCCCGGCACATCGGCGTGCGGCGTCGCGGTCCGGCGGGCCGCGACCCGCACGTCGATCGCGACGACCACGAGCGCGACGAGCACGAAGAACGCCCCGAACAGGGGCACCGTGTCGATGCCCACCGTGGCCACCACGAGCGCCCCGAGCGCCGCCCCGCCGCCGATCCCGATGTTGAACACCGAGCTCGAGATCGCGGTCGCCGACTCGGTGGCGCCCGGGGCGACCTGCATGGACAGGAACGACAGGGCCGGCGGGATCGCGCTGAACGCGAGGCCGAACAGCGCCAGGCCGGCCAGGGCGACGGCCGGGACGTGGCCCAGTGCCCAGAGCAGCAACAGCGCGCCGGTCAGCCCGCCGAGCGCCACGAGCACCGTCTGCCACGGCCGCTTGTCGAGCACCTGGCCGATGAGCAGCGTCCCCGCCAGGCCCGCGGCGCCCTGGGCCAGCAGCAGCGCGCTCAGGTACCGGTCGGGGAACCCCGCCGTCTCCAGCAGGAACTGGGTGACGAACGTGATCATCATGAACCCTCCCGTCACGAGCAGCACCGTGACCACCATGAGCACGACGAAGCGGCGCATGCTGGGGTGCGTGCCGGTTGCGGTGCCGCTCTGCTCGGCGTCGACGTCCGGCATGGCGATCGCCATCGCGAGGCACGCCAGCAGGCTCACCACGGAGAAGACGAGGAACGCGGTGCGCCAGCCCGCCTGCTGGCCCACCCAGGTGCCGAGCGGCACGCCGAGCAGCGGGGCGAGCGAGTTGCCGATGGCGAGGCGCGCGATCATCTTGCCGCGGACGGCGGGGGCGAACAGGCTCGCGGCGGCCGGCGTGACGACCGACCAGAACAGCGCTTGGCCCAGCGCTGTGACCATGCGCGCGGCCATCAGGTCCGCGTAGCCGGCGGCGACCGCCGACCACAGCGTCCCGACGGTGCACACCGCGGTGGTCGCCGCCAGCACCCAGCGGCGCGGGAACCGGCGGGTCAGGCGCGACAGGGGCAGCGAAGCGAGCACGACGACGGCGGCGTACGCCGTGACCAGCAGCCCCACCTCGGACGTGCTGCGGCCCAGGTCGGGGGCGATGAGGGTGAGCAGGCCGCCCGGGAGGTTCTCCGCCGTCACGAAGGTGAAGGCGCTCACCGAGAGCGCGATCAGCGCGATGGCCGCGCGGCGCTGGTCCACCGGGGGTGCGGCAAAGGCCGCTGCGGCGGCAGGGCTGTTCGCGGTCATGTGGTCTCCGGCGGGTCGACGGGCGTGGGCTCACCCGGACGACGAGCCGGCCCGGCGGACATCGACCAAAGTACGCGGCCTCGAACCGATTCTACGAGCCCATTCCCGGCATACGTTCTGAACCAGAACTGTGTCCTAGGCAACATTGTCGTAATATTTCCCTGGTTTCCTCCTCCGTGGACAAAGGTGTCCAGCAGGTCCGGGGCCCGTACGCACCACCTCCTCGTCCCGGACGCAGCTCTCTTCACGGAGGAAACATGAACTCACGTCTCTGTGCGGTCGGTGCGGGAGCAGCATTGCTGCTCTCGGCCGCCGTCGTGCCGATCACCGCGTCCGCGGCGCCACCGGTCGAGGAGCCGCCGCAGCAGGCAGCACCCGCCAAGGAGGACAACCGTCCGGACGCCCTCGCGGAGAAGCAGACCGAGAAGCGGCAGATCGCCGTCGACATGGTCGCGACCGGCCAGGCGAAGGTCGAGACGCGCGGGTCGGGCAAGCACAAGTCCAAGGTCGTGGAGATCTCTCCGCGCGAGTACGTCGAGTACGGCGTCGAGGAGACCGCGCAGCTCTTCAGCATCCTGGTCGACTTCGGCGACCAGACCGACGAGCGCTACCCGGACTCGACCGCTGGCCCGGCGCACAACGAGATCCCGGAGCCGGTGCGGAGCGACAACTCCACCTACTGGGAGTCCGACTTCTCGCGCGAGCACTACCAGGAGATGTTCTTCACCGGCCTGGAGGACCAGGACGGTGAGTCGTTCGCCGGCGTCTACGACGAGATGTCGTCGGGCCGGTTCGACCTCCAGGGCGACGTGTCCGACTGGGTGACCGTGCCCTACAGCACGGCCTCCTACGGCACCACGGAGTCCGGCACGGACATGACGCGGTTCGTCCAGGACAGCGCGAACGCCTGGTACGACCAGCAGGTCGCGGCGGGCAAGTCCGCCGAGGAGATCGACGCGTACCTGAAGTCGTTCGACGTCTGGGACCGCTACGACATGGACGGCGACGGCATCACCGCCGAGCCCGACGGCTACATCGACCACTTCCAGGCGATCCACGCCGGCGAGGGCGAGGAGGCCGGAGCGCCCGAGGAGGCCATCTGGTCGCACCGCTGGGCGGTCAACCAGGGCGGCCTCGGCTCGGACGGCCCGGCCGACTTCCCGAAGCTCGGCGGCATCAAGATCGGTGACTCCGACCTCTGGATCCGCGACTACACCACGGAGCCGGAGAACGGTGGCCTCGGCGTGTTCGCGCACGAGTTCGGCCACGACCTCGGCCTGCCGGACTACTACGACACCGCGGGTGGCGAGAACGGCACGGGCTACTGGAACCTCATGAGCTCCGGCTCGTGGATGGGCCACGGCGACGGCACCATCGGCACCACGCCGAACCACATGGGCGCCACCGAGAAGCTCTTCCTGGGCTGGCTCGACTACGAGACGGTGGAGCCGGGCGAGACCGAGCGCATCAAGCTCGGCCCGTCGTTCCACGCCACGACGCGCGCGCAGGCGGCGATCGTGAACCTGCCGGACGGCGTCGCGCGGGAGGACCTGGGCGAGAAGTACGGCATCGCGCCGTTCGACGGCGAGTTCGTCTACTCGGGTACCGGCAACGACCTGAACAACACGATCGCCTCGCCGTCGTTCACCGTGCCGGCCGGCGCCTCGCTGACCGCCAAGGTGCAGTACGACATCGAGGTGGACTTCGACTACGCGTTCGCCGAGATCTCGACGGACGGCGGCTCCACCTGGACCGCGCTGGCGAACAACCTGTCGACGGACACGGACCCGAACGGCACCAACCCGGGCTCCGGCATCACCGGCAGCTCGGACGGCGCCTGGGTGGACCTGACCGCCGACCTGGCGGACTACGCCGGCCAGACGGCGCAGGTCCGGTTCCGCTACTCCAGCGACGGCGGCACCAACGAGGCCGGCTTCGCGGTCGACGACGTCGCCGTGGGCGACGCGCTGACCGAGGACTTCACGGATACCGCCGACTGGACCGTCGACGGCTTCGTGCCGGTCGGCGCCGACGGCGCCTACGAGGTCACCTACCAGCACTACTACGTGGCCGAGAACCGCGTGTACGGCGGGTACGACGCCACGCTGAAGACGGGCCCGTACAACTTCGGCTGGGGCTTCACCAACAGCAACAAGGTGGAGCACTACCCGTACCAGGACGGCCTGCTGGTCTGGTACGTGAACAGCCGGTTCGGCGACAACAACACGTCGCAGCACCAGGGTGGCGGCCAGGCCCTGCCGATCGACGCCCGCGCCAAGGCGCTGAAGTGGTCGGACGGCACCATCGCCCGCAACCGCATCCAGTCGTTCGACGCCACGTTCGGCCTGCAGAAGACGGACGCGCTGTCGCTGCACCGTGAGGTGTCGGCCACGTCGCTGACCACGCTGCGGCTGGGCAAGCAGAAGGCCGTCTCGACGTTCGACGACACCAACCCGCTCGCCTACTACGACACCGACAACCCTGGCCACTCGGTCAAGGTCGGCGGCACCGGCACCACCATCAAGGTGCTCACGGAGGACAGCAAGAACGGTCACATGACCATCCAGGTCAACTGACCTCCTCCCACCACGAACGTGTCAGACGCTCAGGTCCCTCGGGTGACCTGAGCG
>NZ_JBHWZO010000177.1:0-12817 GCF_042728455.1 Promicromonospora sp. NPDC060204 | reverse complement strand
CCACTGTTTTTATCTGCTTCTTCTGATTCTTTTTTTTTTTGTGTTCTTGTTGGTTGTTTTTTGTTTATTAGTGTGTGTTGTCGCACTCTGAGCGCTCAGAGTGCGACTACACCTACGTTCAGTCGTCCGGCGCCGGCGCCCAGCTACTCGTGCGCCGACCAGAACGCCTCCAGCTCCGCGTCCAGCGCCGGCGCGACCTGCATAGGCAGGGAGTGCGTGGTGTCGGGCCAGACCTTGACCTGCGCGTCCGGGATGAGCCGTGCCTTCTCGGCCGCCGCCTCGCCGCCGGCGAGCGACGAGTCGCTCGCGATCGCCACGTACACCGGCATGGGCAGCGCCCTCAGGTCGGCGTCGCTCAGAACGGAGGGGCTGGGCAGCCCCGACGAGCTGTAGCTCTTGGAGCCGACGGCGATCATCCGGGCCAGCGGGTCGTCGGGGTCCACCTCGTCGTCCGACACGCCGCCGATCCGGTTCAGCGCGGACTCGCGCCAGGAGTCCGGGAAGAACGGCAGCGAGACCGGGATGGTCGTGAGGATGACCGACAGCGGCATCATGCCCAGCGTCATGACGGGCTCCAGCAGGGTGAGGCTGGCCAGGCGGTCCGGGTGGCGCACCGCCACGGCCGCCGCCAGCCCGCCGCCCTGGGAGTGCCCCACCAGATGGACCCGGTCGAGGTCCAGCCCGGCCATCGCCTCGTCCACCCAGCGGGCGGAGTCGGCCATGTCGCGCAGCGGGACCGCCTGCTCCGACAGGCCGGTGTCGCCGAGGGTGTCGAAGGCGTAGACGGTCCGGTGCTCGACGAGGTCGGGCAGGTTGTCGCTCCACATCGGGGTCGCGGCGGACCTGCCGGGCAGCAGGACGACGGGGGTGGCGTCGTGCCGCCCGGCGTGCACCCAGGCGTAGGCGCGGACCGTGCCGAAGCTCGTGGTCACGTCGTGCGTCGCGGTCGGCTCGGGCAGGCGGCCGAGCGCCTCGGCGTACGCGTCGTCGTACGCCCGGCGGTCCTCGGGCGTGCGGAAGTGGCCGACGCCGGGGCCGCCCGCCGCGATGAGCAACGCCAGCCCGCTGGTCGAGACCACCGCGGCGACGGCGAGCAGGACGGTCGGCCAGCGGCGGCGCTTCGGGCCGTTGGTTGAGGTGCGCATCGGAGGTCCTCTCGGGGCCGGGCGGTTTTGCAATACGATCGCATCGTAACAGGTAACGATGCGACCGCATTGCTATCCTGACCGCATGCCGAGAGTCGTGGACCATGAGGAGCGCCGCTGGGAGATCGTCCTCGCGCTCTGGCTGGTCATCGCCCAGCACGGGATCGAGGGCGTCAGCCTGCGCCAC
This sequence comes from Promicromonospora sp. NPDC060204, assembly GCF_042728455.1. NCBI lineage: Bacteria > Bacillati > Actinomycetota > Actinomycetes > Micrococcales > Promicromonosporaceae > Promicromonospora > Promicromonospora sp. NPDC060204. The sequence goes on along the minus strand of NZ_JBHWZO010000177.1, from coordinate 11,485 downwards.
GTGGCGGCGGAGGCCGGTGTCTCCATGGGGCGCATCCAGCACTACTTCGGCACCAAGCACGCCCTCGTCCTGGCCGGCTGCACCGCCCTCGTCGACCGCGCCTACGGCGGGTACCAGGAGACCGCCGACGCCGCTCCGCGCGAGCGCCTGCTGCACGTGATGAGCCAGCAGATCCCGCGGGACGACGCCGGACGCATGGGCGTCAGCGTCTGGTACGCCTACGTGGCCAAGTCGATCAACGACGCCGCCGTCCGCCAGGTGCTGGCGGAGGCGCGGCGGGGCGCCGAGGACGAGTGCGTGCGGCTGATCCGCGCAGCCCGCGACACGAGCGCCGAGGAGGCGCTGACGCAGGCCCGGCGGCTGCTGGCGCTCGCCGACGGGCTGACGCTGCGGGTGCTGGTCCGGGACCTGGAGGCCGCCGAGGCCCTGGTGATGCTGGAGGCGGAGGTCGGGCGGGTGTGACGTGGCCGGGCGCCCGGGCCCCGGGTGCGGCTCTCAGTCCGTGCGGTCCGGACTGCCGAAAAGATCGCCGAACGCCTCCTCCGCCTGCCGCGCGACCTCGACGTCCCGCGCCAGCCGGGCGCTGCGGTCGACCGGCCCGTCCCAGGCGCGGGGGTCCCGGGCGGGGCCGTCGAGGAGCCCGCGCCGGATCCAGCCCAGGACGAGCTGCGGCGCCGGGACGCCGCTCCGGGCCGCCGTCGTGGTGAGCAGGTCGCCGTCGGCGTCGGACAGGTCGACGACGACTCGCCGTCCGTCGACCTCGACACGCGAGCAGGAGCCGCGGGTGGTCATGGGTGCTTCCGATCGGAGGTCGTCGGGGAGGGGTGCGGCCGCCTCGGTGCCTGGGGCCGAGGCGGCTGTGCACAGCCTGCCGCGTGCGCCCGCGGGGGCGCGCGCCGGGCCGGGAATCAGTGCGGATACGCAACGCCCGCCCGCGACCTCGTACGCTTTTCCCGTGAGTCAGCCCGCTTCCGCCCAGCCCGACACCGCGCGCCAGGACACCGAGACCCCGCTCGACCTCTCGGGGTTCCGGACCAAGCCGGTGTCGTTCGTGCGCCGGTCCGGCCGCCTCACGGACAAGCAGAAGCGCCTGTGGGCCGAGCGCCGCACCACCTACGTCGTCGACGTGCCCCGGGCGATCGCGCGCACCTCCGTGCACCCGGAGTACGTGCTCGACGCCGCGGCGCTCTTCGGGCGCACCGCCCCGCTCGTGGTCGAGATCGGCTCGGGGCTGGGCGACGCCGTCGTCGGCGCGGCGTCGACCGATCCCGGGCGCGACTACCTCGCCGTCGAGGTCTACCAGCCCGGGCTGGTGCACACGATCGCGCGCGCCGAGCGGGCCGGGGCGGCCCTGGGGCAGGACGGGCTGCCGAACCTGCGGCTCGTGCAGGCCAACGCGGCCGAGCTGCTGGAGACCACCGTCGCGGCCGGCACGGTGGACGAGCTCTGGGTCTTCTTCCCCGACCCGTGGCACAAGGCGCGCCACCACAAGCGCCGCCTGGTCACCGCGGAGTTCGCGGCGCTCGCGGCGCGCGTGCTGCGGCCCGGCGGGAGGCTCCGGCTCGCGACCGACTGGGCCGAGTACGCCGAGCAGATGGTCGAGGTGCTGGAGGCCGACGAGGACCTCGTCAACGCGCACGGTCCCGGCGTCCTGGCGCCGCGGTTCGAGCGCCGCGTGCTGACCGGCTTCGAGCGCAAGGCGCACGACGCCGGGCGGGAGATCGCCGACCTGGAGTACGTGCGCCGCTGACGTCGCGCTGACCAGGTGCTTCCCCGGGGCGGGTGGCAGATACCGTTCGAATGTAACGACTTGGTCAAGTCAGGAAACGCGCCGTCTGAACCGTTTGCCCCCGGCGTGTGAGGTACGGCACATTGGGCCGGGTGCGAGATGCGCACACCGGGCCGCGGCAGAGCGCGCGCCCCCATGAGCCAATGGAGGCGTCATGAGTGACGTACAGGCAGCAGGGCCTGCCGAAACCGATTACCAACGTGTCGAGCGATCGGACGAGTTCCAGAGCCTGCGCAGGGCCTTCCGGAACTTCGTCTTCCCGATGACGGCGCTGTTCCTCGTCTGGTACCTCCTGTACGCCCTCATGAGCACGTACGCGCACGAGTTCATGAGCATCCGCGTGTCCGGCACCATCACGGTCGGGCTGGTCTTCGGGCTGCTGCAGTTCGTGTCGACGTTCGTGATCACCACGCTGTACGCGCGCTGGGCCAACAACAAGTTCGACGCCCGGGCGCAGGCCCTGCGCGAGGAGATCGAGGGGGGCGAGCTGTGAACGGGACAGTCATGGCGGCGGAGGCCACGAACGTCGGCAACACCTGGGTCAACATCGGCATCTTCGCGGCGTTCGTGGTGGTCACGCTCGTCGTCGTCTTCCGCGTCTCGCGGCAGAACAAGAGCGCCGCGGACTTCTACGCCGGCGGCCGCAACTTCACCGGCACGCAGAACGGCACCGCGATCGCGGGCGACTACCTGTCCGCCGCGAGCTTCCTGGGCATCGCGGGCGCCATCGCCGTCAACGGGTACGACGGCTTCCTGTACTCCATCGGCTTCCTCGTCGCGTGGCTCGTCGCGCTGCTGCTGGTCGCCGAGCTGCTGCGCAACACGGGCAAGTTCACGATGGCGGACGTGCTGTCGTTCCGCCTCAAGCAGCGGCCGATCCGGCTCGCGGCGGCGCTGTCCACGCTCGCGGTGGTGTTCTTCTACCTGCTGGCGCAGATGGCGGGCGCGGGCGGCCTCGTCGCCCTTCTGCTGGGCATCACCGACAAGGCGGGCCAGGGCCTGGTCATCGCCGTCGTCGGCGCCCTGATGATCCTGTACGTGCTGGTGGGCGGCATGAAGGGCACCACCTGGGTGCAGATCATCAAGGCGACGCTGCTCATCCTGGGCGCCGGCGCCATGACCATCTGGGTGCTCGCGCGCTTCGGCTTCAGCCTCTCGGCCGTCATGCAGGAGGCCGTGAACATGGCCGGCGAGAACGGCGAGGCGATCCTCGAACCGGGCCTCCAGTACGGCGCCACGGCGCTGTCGCAGCTCGACTTCCTCTCGCTCGCGCTGGCGCTGGTGCTCGGCACCGCGGGCCTGCCGCACGTGCTGATGCGGTTCTACACGGTGCCGTCGGCCAAGGAGGCCCGGAAGTCCGTGGTCGTCGCGATCTGGCTGATCGGCATCTTCTACCTGTTCACCCTGGTGCTCGGGTACGGCGCGGGCGCGCTGGTGGGCCCCGAGGCGATCCTCGCGGCGCCGGGCGGGCAGAACTCGGCGGCACCGCTGCTCGCGTTCGAGCTCGGCGGCGAGATCCTGCTCGGCATCATCGCGGCGGTCGCCTTCGCGACCATCCTCGCGGTGGTGGCCGGCCTGACGATCACGGCGGCGGCGAGCTTCTCCCACGACATCTACGCCTCGATCATCAAGAAGGGGCAGGTCTCGCCCGACGGCGAGGTCCGCGTGGCCCGCTGGACCGTGGTCGTGATCGGCATCATCGCGATCATCGGCGGCATCTTCGCCAACGGGCAGAACATCGCGTTCCTCGTGGCGCTGGCGTTCTGCGTCGCGGCGTCGGCGAACCTGCCGACGATCATCTACTCGCTGTTCTGGAAGCGGTTCAACACGTCCGGCGCGCTGTGGAGCATCTACGGCGGCCTCATCTCGACCGTGGTGCTGATCATCTTCTCCCCGGTCGTCTCGGGCAAGCCCGCGGACCCGGTCACCGGGCTCAGCAAGTCGATGATCAGCAACCCGGCCATCGACTTCCACTGGTTCCCGCTCGACAACCCGGGCATCGTGACCATCCCGCTCGCGTTCGTGCTCGGCATCGTCGGCACCTACCTGAGCAAGGAGCGGTCGCACCCGGAGAAGTACGCCGAGATGGAGGTCCGTTCCCTCACGGGCGCAGGCGCGGAAAAGGCCACCGCACACTGACCCACCCTCTTCGTTGAGTGCTGGCTATTTGTTGCTCTGCGGGCCTCAGGCCCGCAGATAGCCAGCACTCAACGAAGGGCGGGGCGGCGGACGGCGTCGTCGATCGCCGGGGCGAGTGTCGGCCAGCGGAAGGCGAAGCCCGCGGCGGTGAGCCGCTCGGGCAGCACCCACCGGCTCTTGAGCACCAGCTCCGCCTCGTTGCGCAGCACCCACACGGCGGGCTCCAGCAGCCAGCGCGGCGCGGGGATCCCCAGCGGCATCCGGGTAGCCCGGCGCAGCTCGGCCATGAGCGTGCGGTTGTCGGCCGGGTTGGGCGAGGCGAGGTTGACCGGCCCGGAGATCTCGTCGTGCTCCTCCAGGAACCGGACGGCGCGCAGCACGTCGTCGACGTGGATCCACGAGAACTTCTGCCGGCCGCCGCTGTGGTGGATGGGCACCGGACCGCCGGTCGGCGAGTCGCCGATGCCGCGGTAGCGGCGGTGCTGGAACCACCAGCCGTCGAGCTGCGGGCCGCCCACGCCGAACCGTGCCAGCCGCGCGAGCATGTCCGACGCCGGGCCGCCCAGCACGATCGCCATGCGCAGGGCGACCCGCCGGGTCTCCGGCAGGCGCCCGGCGAAGAGCTCGTGCTCCCAGCTCCGCGCGACGTCCACCGAGAATCCCGCGCCGAGCTCGCCGTCGTCCTCGGTCTGCGGGCGGTCCAGCGCGTACCGGTAGATCGTCGCGGTACTCGCGTTGAGCCACAGCCGCGGGGGACGGGCGGAGGCCACGACCGCCTCGTGCAGCTGCCGCGTGGTCTCGACCCGCGACCGCAGGATCTCGTCGCGGTTCCGGTCCGTGTACCGGCAGCCCACGCTCTTGCCCGCGAGGTTGACCAGCAGGTCGGCGCCGTCGACCACGTCCCGGAGGGCCGCCGGGTCGTCGGACCACCGCACGTCGGGTCCGTCGCGGCCGACGCGCGCGACCTCGTACCCGCGTGACGTGAGGTCGTCGACGAGCGCCCGCCCGATGAACCCGGTCCAACCCGCCACGACGGCCCGCTTCGCCTCGGTCATGCGCCGCAGCGTATCGCCCGCCCCTCCGGGCGACCGTTGAGTGCTGGGTATTTGCGCTTCAGACGGCTCTCGAACCGCAAATACCCAGCACTCAGCGGGAGGGTTCTAGGCGGATGACTACCGACTTCGAGGCCGGGGTGTTGCTCTGGTCCGCCGTGTGGTCCAGCGGGACCAGCACGTTCGTCTCCGGGAAGTACGCCGCGGCGCAGCCGCGCGCCGTCGGGAACGAGATGGCGCGGAAACCCTCGGCGCGGCGCTCGCCGATCGAGCCGTCGGGCCCGGGCCACTCGCTGACCAGGTTCACGGTGTCGCCGTCGGCGAACCCGCCGGACGCCAGGTCGTCCGGATGGACGAACACGACGCGCCGGCCGTTCTTCACGCCGCGGTACCGGTCGTCGAGGCCGTAGACCGTGGTGTTGAACTGGTCGTGGGAGCGGACGGTCTGCAGCAGCAGGCGGCCCTCCGGCACCTGGACGATCTCCAGCTCGTTCACCGTGAAGTTCGCCTTGCCCGTCGTCGTCGGGAAGAGGCGGGCGTCGCGGGGCGGGTGGGGCAGCACGAACCCGCCGGGCTCGGCGACCCGCCGGTCGAAGTCCTCGAAGCCCGGGACCACGCGCGAGATCGAGTCGCGGATCCGGGAGTAGTCGCTCGCGAACTCCTCCCACGGCGTCGGGTCCTCCGGGCCGAGCACGCGCCGGGCCAGGTCGCACAGGATGGCGGTCTCGCTGCGCAGCGCGTCGGAGACCGGGGCCAGCCGCCCGCGCGACGTGTGCACCACGCTCATGGAGTCCTCGACCGTGACGACCTGCTCGCGCCCGCCCGTCATGTCCCGCTCGGTGCGGCCGAGGCACGGCAGCACCAGCGACCGCCTGCCCGGGAGCACGTGCGAGCGGTTCAGCTTGGTCGACACGTGCACCGTGAGCGGCACCTCGCGCAGCGCGGCCTCGGTGACGGCGCTGTCCGGCGTGGCCGCGGCGAAGTTGCCGCCCACCGCCATGAAGACCCTGAGGTGCCCGTCGCGCAGGGCCCGGACCGTGTCGACGACGTCGTACCCGTGGGCGCGCGGCGGCTCGAAGCCGAACTCCGTGGACAGCGCGTCCAGGAACAGCTCGGTGGGGCGCTCCCAGATGCCCATGGTGCGGTCGCCCTGCACGTTGCTGTGCCCGCGCACGGGGCACGCGCCCGCGCCCGGGCGGCCGACGTTGCCACGCAGCAGCAGGAAGCTCACGACCTCGCGGATGGTCGCCACGGCCTGCTTGTGCTGGGTCAGGCCCATCGCCCAGCAGACGATGATGCGGTCGGCGGCCTTCACGTCGTCGACGAAGGCCTCGATCTCCGCCCAGTCCAGGCCCGTGGCCCGCTCGACGTCGGCCTGGTCGACGGCGCGCCAGGCGGCCGCCGCCTCCGGGAAGCCCGAGGTGTGCTCGGCGATGAACTCGTGGTCCAGGACCCGCTCGTGCCCGGTGATCCGCGCCTCGTCGTCGGCCTCGACCAGCAGGCGGTTCACGGCCTGGAAGAGGGCCAGGTCGCCGGCGAGGCGCACCTGGAGGAACCGGTCGGCGAGCTTGGTGCCCTGCCCCACGACGCCGCGCACGCGCTGCGGGTTCTTGAACGTCTGCAGCCCCGCCTCGGGCAGCGGGTTGATCGCCACGATCCGGGCGCCCCGGTCCTTGGCCTCCTCCAGCGCGGTGAGCATGCGCGGGTGGTTGGTCCCGGGATTCTGGCCGACGACGACGATCAGGTCGGCGTGGTCGGTGATGTCCTCCAGCGACACGCTGCCCTTGCCGATGCCCAGCGTCTCGACCAGCGCGGTGCCGGAGGACTCGTGGCACATGTTCGAGCAGTCGGGCAGGTTGTTGGTGCCGAGCTTGCGCGCCAGGAGCTGGTAGAGGAACGCCGCCTCGTTGCTGGTGCGGCCGGACGTGTAGAACGCCGCCTGGTCCGGGCTGTCCAGGCCGCGGAGCTCGGCGGCGACCAGGTCGAGGGCCTCGTCCCAGGACACCGGCCGGTAGTGGTCGGCGCCCTCCTCGCGCAGCATGGGCTCGGTGATCCGGCCGGACTTGCCCAGCCGGTGGTCGGTCCAGGTCGCGAGCTCCGAGATCGCGTGCTCGGCGAAGAACGCGGCGTCCGCGCGCTTGCGGGTGGCCTCCTCGGCCACCGCCTTGGCGCCGTTCTCGCAGAACTCGGCGAGGTGCGGCTTGCCCGGCTCCGGCCAGGCGCAGCCCGGGCAGTCGAAGCCGCGCTGCTGGTTGATCAGGGGCAGCGTGCGCAGGCCGCGGCTCACGCCCGCCTCCTCGAAGACGTGCGCCAGGCCGTGGACCACCCCCGGCACGCCGGCTGCCGCCGTCTTGGGCGGCCCGATGCGCAGGCTCTTCTCGGGGGCGTCGGTGCGGGCCTCGTCGCTCACGTCGGTCACCCTTCCGACCCTACGCCGGAGTCGACCGCCTGTGGAGGCTGTGGACATATCGGTCGCGGCAGGGCCTGTGGAAGAGGCCGTCCGAGGTGCAAGACTGGCGGTATGGGAGTCGTCACCGACCGACGGCGCGTGGTGCGCGTCCGCGAGGGCGCCCGCGCGGCGCGCCCCGACACGCTCGCTGTCGAGGAACCGCTCATGGTCCGCCTGGTCGGGCCCGGCGATCTCGTCAGCCGGGCGCGGCCGCTCGGCGCGGTCCCGGGCGGCGTCGTGCCCGTGGGCGGTCTCGTCCCCGCGGGAGGTGCGTTGCCGGACGGCGTCCTGCCGGGCGCGCGACCCGCCGGGACCACCCTCACCATGACGATGCGGACCCCGGGCGACGACTTCGACCTCGTCGCCGGCTGGCTGGTCTCGGAGGGCGCCGTCACGGCCCGCGAGGACGTCGCCGGGATGCGGCTGTGCCCCGACGAGGACAACACCGTCGAGGTGGCCCTCGCGCCCGGCGTCGAGCCCCCGCGGCAGCGGGCCTTCGCGACGACGAGCGCGTGCGGGGTGTGCGGGTCGGACACCGTGGTGGAGGTGCGGGCCGCGCTGCGCTGGCCCGTCGCACGCGACGCCGTCACGGTCGGTACCGACGTGATCGCCGCTCTGCCCGACCTTTTGCGGGAGCGCCAGCGGGCCTTCGACCGGACCGGCGGCCTGCACGCCGCGGGCCTGTTCACCGCCGACGGCGAGCCGCTGTACGTGCGCGAGGACGTGGGCCGGCACAACGCCGTCGACAAGGTGGTGGGGGCCGCCCTGCGCGACGGCGCCCTGCCCGCTGCCGGGACGGTGCTCCAGGTCAGCGGGCGGGCGTCGTTCGAGCTGGTGCAGAAGGCCGCGCGGGCCGGGATCCCGGTGCTGTCCGCGATCTCCGCGCCGTCGACCCTCGCGGTGGACCTGGCCGAGGAGTGCGGCCTGACCCTGCTGGGCTTCGTGCGCGGCGAGTCGATGAACGTCTACACGCGGGCGGACCGGCTGCGCTGAGGCGTCGCGGCCGGTGCGACCCGGCGGGCGAGGAAGGCCGCCGCGCTGTCCATGGCGTGGGCCGCCGTCGGCTCGGTGGCGTGGTGGTGCTGGAAGACGTGCGCGCTGCCCGGGTAGACCTCCAGCGTCACCTCGACGTCGGCCGTCGCGGCCCGCGCGGCCAGGAGCGTGCTGTCGTCGAGCAGGACCTCGGCGGAGCCGACCTGGAGCAGGAGCGGCGGCAGGCCGCGCAGGTCGGCGAGCACCGGGCTGGCCAGGGGGCTGCGAGCGTCCGCGGCGTCGGGCAGGTAGGTGGCCGCGTACTCCCGGATGTCGGCGGCGTCGAAGATGGGGTCCACGCTCTCCTTGCCGGTGAGGCTCGCGCCGGACAGCGTCAGGTCGAACCAGCCGGAGAAGGCGACGACGGCGGCCGGCAGCGGGAGCCCCGCGTCGCGGGCGGCCAGCACCGTGGCCAGCGCGAGCCCGCCGCCCGCGGAGTCGCCGGCGACCACGACCCGGGCAGGGTCGGTCTCGGCGAGCAGCGCCCGGTAGGCGGCCAGGCCGTCGTCGACCGCCGCGGGGAACGGGTGCTCGGGGGCGAGGCGGTAGTCGGGCGCCACCGCGCGCAGGCCCGTGCGGGCGGCGAGCGCCGCGGCCAGCGGCACGCCCGTGCGGGCGTCGCCGATCACGTAGCCGCCGCCGTGCAGGTAGAGCAGCACGCCGGCGTCGTCGTCGGCCTGCGGCCCGGCGATGTCCAGGGCCGGGACGCCGCCGAGCGTCGTCCCGGTCACGCGGGTGCCGTCCGGCAGCGGGAGCCGGCCGAACGACGAGTAGAAGGTGCGGAGCTCGGCGAGCGAGTTCTGGTCCATGGTTCCCCTCGGTGCGCGAAGATAGATTCCATGGAAGCCAAACAAGATTCCACGGAATCTATTCCTCGGGACGGGGGCGTGCTCGACGGCGCGCGGCTGCTCGACGACCTCGTCCGGGTCGAGGTCCGGCTCTACACGCTGCTCGACGCGCGCCTGCGGGCCGCGCACGGGCACGGGCTCGGCCGGTTCGACCTGCTGCGCGCCGTCGACGCGGTCCCGCGGTGCCGGGTCTCCGACGTGGTCCGGCGTCTCGGGATCACCGTCGGCGCGGCGAGCAAGGGGGTGGACCGGCAGGTCCGGGACGGGCTGGTGCGCCGGCAGGCCAACCCGGAGGACGGCCGGTCCTCGTTCCTGGAGCTCACGCCCGCCGGGCGACGGGTGCTGGACGAGATGCTCCCGACGCTCGACCGCGAGACGGCCGAGGTGCTGCGGGGCACGGGTGTGCCCGACGGCGACTTCGCGCGCCTGGCGCGGATCCTCGCGGCGGTGCGGGGCGGCCTGGAGGCCGGGAGCGCGAGGTGAGGAGGTCGCCGTCGGGCAGGAGGGCCTCAGCCCGTGAACAGCGGGATGACGCTCCGGACCGTCTGGAACAGCCCGTAGGCCAGCGGGACGGTCACCACGAGCCAGGTGAGGATCAGCCGCGGGACCTGGTTCGGCGGCTGCTTCGGCGTCCGCTCCTGGGTCTGCTCGACCATGGTCACACCTTCCCTTCGACGAACTCGTCCGTGCGGCCCGGCCGCTCGTGGAACCGGGCCGCGACCGGCCGGACCAGGGCGTTGGCCACGAAGCCGACGGCGAGGACGGCCACCATGGTGAACAGCGCGGGCCGGTAGTCGGCGGCGACCAGCTCGCCGGGCGTGCCCTGGGCGTCCAGGAACCCGTTGATGATCAGCGGGCCGGCGATGCCCGCGGCCGACCACGCGGTGAGCAGGCGGCCGTGGATGGCGCCCACCTGGAAGGTGCCGAACAGGTCGCGCAGGTACGCCGGGACGGTGGCGAAGCCGCCGCCGTAGAACGAGAGGATCACGGCGGCCACCAGCACGAAGATCACCGTGGACGTGTGACCCACGGTGGCCAGGAGCACGTACAGGATCATCCCGACGCCCAGGTACATGACGTAGATGGGCTTGCGGCCGATGTAGTCCGACGTGGAGGACCACACGAAGCGGCCGGCCATGTTGAACAGGGACAGGAACGCCACGAACCCGGCCGCCGTCGCCGGCGCGACGGACGAGACGCCGTCCACCCGGAAGAAGTCCTGGATCATCGGCGCGGCCTGCTCCAGGATGCCGATACCCGCGGTCACGTTGCAGAACAGGACGGTCCACAGGAACCAGAACTGCGGGGTCCTGATCGCGTTCGCCGCGGAGACGTTCCCGGTCGAGACCAGCGGCTTGGCCGCGACGGCGGCGGCGTCGAACCCGGCGGGCGTCCAGCCGGGCGGCGGCACCTTCACCGTGAACACGCCCAGCATCATCACCAGGAAGTACACGATGCCGAGGGTCACGAAGAGCGAGGTGACGGCGCTGCCCGACGCCACGGAGGTGGGGTCGGTGGGGTCGTAGCTGCTGTCGTAGGCGGCCATGAGCTGGCGGGACAGGGGCGAGGCGATGAGCGCGCCGCCGCCGAACCCCATGATCGCCATGCCCGTGGCCAGGCCCGGCCGGTCGGGGAACCACTTGATCAGCGTGGACACCGGCGAGATGTAGCCGATGCCGAGCCCGATGCCGCCGATGAACCCGTACCCGAGGTAGACGAGCCAGAGCTGCGACGTCGCGATGCCGAGCGCCCCGACGAGGAACCCGGAGGCCCAGAAGCACGCCGAGGCGAACATGGCGGCGCGGGGCCCGGCGCGCTCCACCCACGTGCCCAGCACGGCGGCCGAGAGGCCGAGCATGACGATGGCGATGGAGAAGATGACGCCGATCGCGGTGAGGCTGGTCTCGAAGTGGGCGACCAGCGCGCTCTTGTAGACGCTGGTGGCATAGGCCTGGCCGATGCACAGATGGATGGCGAGCGCGGCCGGCGGGATGAGCCACCTGCTGTAGCCGGGCTTTGCCACCGTGTGCTCCCGGTCGAGGAACGACAGTGCCATCAAGCACCTCCTCGTGCTCAGGGGATCAGGTCGCAGTAAGTGCGGTTTCTCCCGTTTGCGTGGGCACGCTACTGGCGCTGGATGCCCGGGTCAATGGTCGACGGCGGCGCGCCTCACCCC
>NZ_JBHWZO010000176.1:0-12900 GCF_042728455.1 Promicromonospora sp. NPDC060204 | reverse complement strand
CGCCCGGACCGCGGCGCGCCGTCACAGGCTCTTGGCCGCGGCGATGTCCTCGCGCGTCCAGTCGGGCAGCAGGTCGTCGTAGAACTCGGCGACCTCCTCGGCAGGTGTGTCCTCCGGCGTCCTCCCCGAGAACCCGGACTCGCAGCCGGGGGCCGGCATCTTCCAGACGCCGCCCGCCACCAGCTGCGCGCCCACCTGCGGGAACCGGTCGAAGTCGCACCGCTGCCCGTAGTCGCCGCACTGGACGCGGCCGCCGTCACCCAGGTCGGCGTACGACGCCACCTGCTGCACGTCGCCACCCCGGCGCGCCTGGGCGAACCCCGACGTGCAGTCGATCGACGTCCAGCCCTCCGTGGACTCGTCGCCGCCGGAACCGGTCTGCAGGCCCGTCATCGACACCTTGGCCAGGGCGAACGTCGCCGCCGCCTGACCGGGCTCAGCCCGCTCGACCTGCTCGGCCTGCTCGACCTGGACGCCGTCGAGGCTCGTGTCCACGAACGACGAGCTGCCCGACGGCGACCGGAACACCGACCCGAACAGCACCGCCCCGTCGAACTGCGAGCCCTCGAGGTTCCCGCCGATCTCCGCCGCCGGCGCGAAGAGGTTGATCGCCGAGACGTCCGCCAGCGACCCGTCGACCAGGAGGGCGCCCGTGAGGTTCGCGCCGTCCAGCCGCGCGCCGGTCAGGTCCGCCCCGGTGAAGTCCGCGCAGGTCTCGACCCGGTCCCGCATCCAGCCACCGGCGGCGTCGTAGTGGACCGGGCACCCGAGGTCCATCCCGGAGAGGTCGGCGCCCCGCAGGTTCATCCCGCGGAACGGCTTGACCCCCTCCGGCGCGTCGCGGATCGTCTCGCGGATGAAGGTCACGTTGGCGAGCACCTGGTCCCGCTCGGCGCGATCGGCCTCGACCGCCTGGGTCCGGCTCTCCCGCTCGTCGTCGATCCAGGCCTGGTAACCGGCCAGCAGCATGCCGACCACGAGGCTGGAGACGACGCCGATCGTCACGTCGATCAGCCACCGGCGGTCAGGTCTCTCCCGGGTCGGCGGGGTGTCGGAGGGCGGCTCGGCCGGCCCGGGCGAGGGCTCGGGCCGCGGCGGAGCCTCCTCGAGAAGTGCGTTCATCGCGTGCGCTGTCTCCAGTCATTTCGAACAAAGCGGACACAGCATGCCCAAGGGTCCGGGGCCGCGCAACGTAAGTCGGGTGCGCCGGGGACCGGCGAGATCCGGGGGCGAGACGGCGCTTGACTCCGGTAGGTTCCGGGAGGACGCTGTGACAGATATCGTCGCAGTGTCACAGCGGCACGGGGTCGCAGCAGGGGGAAGCATGGTCGACAGCTCCAGGCGCCGGGACGCGCTGCTCGACGCCGCCGTCGTCCTGCTGCTGGGCCGCGGCTACGACAAGCTGACCATGGTCGACGTCGCCGAGGCGGCCGACCTCAGCCGGACCATCGTCTACCGCCATTTCGCCTCGAAGCGGGAGCTGGTGGACGCGGTGGCGGCCCGCGCCCTGGCCGACTACGCCGTCCGCTGGCGCCGGGGCCTGCGCGACGAGCCGACGCCGGGAACACCCGCGAGCATCTACCGGGCGGGGTTCCGCGTGGTGGCCCGCGACCCGCTGCTCACCGCGATCGCCACGCGCGACCGCGACGTCTTCGGCCGGTACCTGCGCGACCCCGCGGCGACCATGCCCGGTCCGGCAGGTCCGGGGTTCCTCGGCGACTTCCTCGCCCTCCAGCAGCAGGCCGGCGTGATCCGCGACGGCGTGGACCTCCCGTCCGTCGCCGTCGTCCTGGAGGCCCTCACGGCCGCGATCATGACTGCCATCCAGCAGCACCAGGGCCGGCCGGACAGCCCTTCGCCCGAGGCGTTGATCGACACGGTCACCGAGATGATCGACCGGATGCTGACGCCGGACGAGCCGGACACCGCGGCCGCCCTGGCGTTGCTCGACGGCCTGCTCGACCGGCGCTAGCCCGTCCTATCCACCTTCGACGAAGGACGACCATGCAGATCACGATCCTCACCGCGGGCTCGCGCGGCGACGTCGAGCCGTTGCTCGGCCTGGCCGTTGCGCTCCGCGACCAGGGCCACCACCCGACCGTCGTCGGCTCGCCGGACTTCGCGGAGCTGGCGGCGTCCTACGGCACGGAGTTCGAGCCGTTCGGCCCGGTGCTGCCGAAGTACGCGGACAACCCGGAGCTCGTCGACCTGGTCGAGTCGGGCAACATGCTGCGGTTCATGGCCTACGGCGCCAAGACCCGCAAGCAGATGCTGCCGCAGATCATCGACGACATCTGGCGCGCCACGAGGCACAGCGAGGCCATGCTCTACAAGGGGCCGACGGCGCTCTACGGGTACAGCGTCGCGGAGAAGCTCGGCATCCCGTGCGCCGACCTGCAGTTCTTCCCGGTCACGCCCACCCGCGAGTTCCCGACGTTCTTCCTCGGCGACGGCCGCAGCCGAGGCGCGCTCCTGGACCGGGCGGGCTGGTGGGGCTCCGACCAGATGATCTGGCGCACCATGCAGCAGCCCGGGGTGAACCGGCAGCGGCGCGAGGTGCTCGGCCTGCCGCCGCTGCGCACCAACGCGCGCGTGCTCCAGGACCGGCAGAACATGCCGCTGTACTACGCGTACAGCCCGCTCGTGCTGCCCCGCCCGGCCGACTGGCACCCCCGCATCCAGGTCACCGGCTACCTGCCCACGAGCGCCCCGGCCGGCTGGGAGCCGCCCGCGGAGCTCGTCCGGTTCCTGGACGGGGGCGAGCCGCCGGTGTCGTTCGGCCTCGGCAGCGTGCCGACGGCGCAGCCCGGCCGGCTGGTCGACGCCTTCCTGGAGGCCCTCGACCGCACCGGGCGCCGCGGCATCCTGATCGGCGGCTGGGCGGAGCTCGGCCGGGACCGCGAGCTCCCCGACCACGTGCTGCGCCTGGATTCCGCCCCGTACGACTGGCTGTTCCCGCGCCTCGCGGCGGCGATCCATCACGGTGGCGCCGGCACGACGGCGGCGGGCCTGCGCGCCGGCATCCCCACGATCCTGACGCCGGTGGCCGTGGACCAGTTCAGCTGGGGCCGCCGCGTGGCCGACCTCGGTGTCGGGCCGGAGCCCGTGCCCGTCAAGGTGCTCGACGCCGACCGCCTCACCGCGGCGCTGACCCAGGCGACGTCCGACGACGCGATGCGCGAGCGGGCCGCCCGCCTGGGCGAGCGGCTGCGCCAGGAGGACGGCATCGGCCGGACGGCGGAGCTGTTCACGGACCACCTGCGCACCGCCAGGGCGCCGGCGGCCCGCTGAGCGCGACTGGCGAACCCGCCTACCGGACCCGCTGCCGCGCGAAGGCCTCCGCCGTGAAGGCCTCCACGGCGTTGACGACGGCCATGAACCGCGGCGACCAGTACAGGTCGAAGCCGTGGTGCGCGCCCGGGAGCTCGGCGTACACCACGAGGTTCCTGGAGTCCGCGCGGAGCCGCTCGGCGAACCGGCGGGCGTCGGCGACGGGCACCAGCGAGTCGTGGGTGCCGTGCACGACCAGGACGGGCGGGGCGTCGGCCGGGACGTTCTCGGTCGGCGAGGTCTCCGGGCGGCCGTCGAAGTACCGGCCGAGGTACCCGCCGAGGGACACCACGGCGCTCACCGAGGTGTCGGCGTCCTCGAAACCGGGCTGGTAGGCGGGGTCGCCGTCGGTGAACGCGGCCATCGCCGACATGTGCGCGCCCGCCGACGAGCCGGACAGGACGATCCGCTCCGGGTCGACGCCCCACTCGTCGGCGTGCGCACGGACCCACGCGACCAGCCGCTTCACGTCCACGAGATGGTCCTCGAACGTCGCGGCGGGGCGCAGCCGGTAGTTCGCGCTGAGGCAGACCCAGCCCCGCTCGGCCAGGCGGTGGAGCATCGGCAGGGACTGGGAGCTCTTGTGGCCGGTGGTGTAGTAACCGCCGTGGAAGTGGACCAGCACCGGGGCCCGGGCCCCGGTCGTCGCGCCGCGGCGGCGGTAGAGGTCCATGCTGTTGCGCCTGCCGAAGGGCCCGTAGGAGAGGTTCGTGACCCGCTCGACCGCACGGGGGCGCACCGCGAACGGGAAGGCGAGAACCCGCCAGAGCGGGAGCCGGCCCGAGACGTCGATCGGGCCCATGGCCCGCCGCAGGACCGGCAGCGTCGCGACGCCGCGCCAGACCTGGAGGCCCAGGCAGGCGGCCGCGAGCACCGCCGCGCCGATCGCGACGGGAGAGGCGAGGTCGCCCTCGGAGACCGCGAGCGCCGTGCTGGCCCCGAACGCGAGGGTCGCGAGGACCGGCAGCTCGTTGATCGACATGCTGACGAAGAAGGCCGGTGTGCCCACCGACATCGGCACGCGCGGCAGGCGCAGCACCGGGAACGCGAGGACGGCGAGGCCGATGAGATAGCCGACGGGGATGCTCATGGCGCCCAGTCTCCGGGGCGCGGAACTCGGACACATCGGTCGGCAGGCGACGGCCGCCCTGCCGCAAGGACGGGATGCCCCCTACTTTGGTCGGTCAGCGCCGGCGGTAGGCCGTGGCCAGGACCGAGACCGTGACCTCGGAGGGCAGGGTGTCCTCGTCGTCCAGGTCCGCCTCCGTGACGTGGCGCGCGCTCGGCGTCATGAGCACGAGGTCGACCGCCTCCTGCCGGGTCAGGGGCGTCGTGTACTCGACCTCCTCGGCACGCGCGGCCTCGAAGTACGGGTCCAGCGCCTGGTGCAGGCGCTCCTCCTTGTCCGGGTCGACGGTCACCATGCCGGCGACCTGGCTGCGCAGCTCGGCCAGGTGCCCGCCGAACGGCCGCACGACGACCAGCGTCCCGCCCGGGCGCAGCACGCGGTGGAACTCGGCCGGGTTGCGCGGCGCGAACACGTCCAGCACCACGTCGACCTGCTCCGACGCGATCGGGAACGGCCGGAAGACGTCCCAGGTCGCGGCCGCGGCCCGCTCGTGCGCCTTGGCCGCCGTCCGCAGAGCGTGCGCGGAGGTGTCCAGGCCGAGGCCGACGGCGCCGGGCATCGCGTCCAGCACGCCCGCGAGGTAGTAGCCGGTGCCACAGCCGACGTCGACGACGGTGGCGGGAGGCCTGGCGCCGTCCGCCGCCCCCGCGGACTCGCCCGCCAGGTCGGCGACGGTGTCCCGGATCGGGGCATACCGGTCCGCGGCCAGGAAGTCGCGGCGGGCGCGCGCCATCGGCCCGTCGTCGCCGCTGGTCGCGCGCGTGCCGGTCAGCAGGCTCACGTACCCGTGCCGGGCGACGTCGAAGCTGTGCCGGCGCGGGCAGCGCAGCGCGCCGGGCGCCGTCGCGAGCTCCGCGCCGCACGACGGGCAGCGGAGCAGCGGGAGGATCGGGTCGAAGGCGGCGGGAACGGCAACGGGCACGGTCGGTCTCCTGGCAGCGGTGGGTGGGCGGGTCGCGCTAGACGCGGTCCTGCGGGACCGGGTTCGCGGCCCGGCCCTCGGCCGACAGGAGCAGCACGACGGCGTCCGGCCGCAGCCCGATCGCCTCCCGCCACCCCGGCTGTCCCAGCACGAGCCGGGCGGCGGCGAGCGTCGCGGCGCCGCACGGTCCCGCGTCGACGCCGGAGCGGGCCAGGTCGTCGACGGCGGCGGCCGCCTGGTCGTCGGAGACGGTCACGGCGCCGTCGAGCCCGTCCCGCAGCACGGGCCACGCGAGCGCGGAGACCGTGCCGCAGCAGAGCCCGGTCATGATCGTGTCCCCCACCGGGGCGGTGACCGGCCGGCCCGCGCGCAGGGACGCGACCAGGCCCGCGGCGCGGTCGGGCTCGACGGCGAGCAGCGTGCCGCCGCCGGCCGCCCCGCCGTTGGCACCAGAGGCGCGGTAGTGGCTCACCACGGCCTGGGCGAACGAGCCGACGCCGACCGGGACGATCACCAGGTCCGGCCCCGCGACGCCCAGGGCGGCGAGCTGCTCGTCGGCCTCGACGCACAGCGTCCCGTAGCCGTCGACGATCCACTGCGGGATGTCCGTATACCCGGGCCACGAGGTGTCCTGCACCAGGACCGCCGTCGGGTCGGCGGCGGCGTCGGCCGCGGCGCGGGCCACGACGTCGTCGTAGTCGCCCTCCGACTCGACCGTTTGCGCGCCCTCGGCCGCGATCGCCTTCTTGGCGGCCTCCGTGATGCCCGGCGGGTAGTAGATCGTCGCGGCGGCGCCGATCAGCGCGGCGACATGGGCGACGGCGCGGCCGTGGTTCCCGTCGGTGGCGGCGTACAGCCGGACGTCGGTGCCGCGGACGGCGTCGCGCACCGCGTCGAGCGAGACGGTCGCGAGGCCGAACCGCTCCCCCAGCACGCGGGCGATCGCGTAGGACGCGCCGAGCACCTTGAAGGCCGGCAGGCCGAGCCGGCTCGACTCCTCCTTGACCAGCACCCGCCCGACCTTGAGCTCCGCGGCGAGACGCGGCACGTCACGCAGCGGCGTGGGCGCGTATCCGGGCAGGGTGCGGTGGAAGTCGATGGCGGGCACGTTGACGATTGTCCCCGACACCCCGCCCGGAGGCCGACCCGTCAGAGCAGCCCGACCGCCGCGAGCGCCGTCGCGGCGACCCCCGCGAGGGTGCGCACGTGGTTCCACGCGGTCCAGGGCCGCCAGTAGGCGCGCCAGGCGGCGGCCTTGTCGTGGGCGGCGAGCAGCTGGTTGTTGAGCGGAACGTTCAGGGCCATCGTCACGCCGAAGGTGCCGATCAGGTAGACCGCGGCGGCCGCGAGGATCCAGAGGCCGCCGTCGTGGCCGTCGACGAGACCCCAGATGCCGGTGGCTGCAGGGACGAGGAGCGCGCCGAAGAAGATGCTCATGAACGCGGGCATCGGCGCGGTCTCGTTGATGCCGTTCATCGCCTCTCCGGCGGCCTCGTCGGAGGCGCGGGCGAGGCCGCTCATGACGAACGACGAGAACCCGAAGAACACCCCCGCCGACAGGCCGAGCAGCACGACCGAAACGACGGCGAAGATCGTCCAGATCATCCGGGCCTCCAGGTCAGCGCGGCGGTGCGGTGGTCGTCGACAACTCTTCCACGAACGGGCCTGCCCCTTCCAGACCTTCGCCCACAGGAGAAACGGCGTCTGTGACAGACGGATAACAGATCGGGCACACCGGACACGTTTCGCCCACGGAGTGTCGGTGTGCCGTGGAACACTTCGAGCCATGCTCGAAATTGCCACCGGTAGCGGACTCGCCTTGTCGGCGGGCCTCAACGCATGGATCCCGCTCATCTTCCTCGGCGTGCTCTCGCGCTTCACGGACCTCGTGGAGCTGCCGAGCACGTGGGCGTGGCTGGAGAACGGCTGGGTGATGGCGATCCTGGTCGTGCTCCTGGTGCTCGAGTTCGCCGCGGACAAGATCCCGGTGCTCGACTCGATCAACGACGTGGTGCAGACCGTCATCCGCCCCACCGCGGGCGGCATCGCCTTCGGCGCCGGCTCGATGTCGGAGACGGCGACCGTCACGGACCCGGGCGCGTTCGTGCAGTCCGGCCAGTGGATCCCGATCGTCGCGGGCGTGGTGCTCGCGCTCGGCACGCACGCGGCGAAGGCCGGCGGGCGCGTGGTCGCCAACACGGTCTCGGGCGGCACGGCGGCGCCCGTGGTCAGCGCGGCGGAGGACGCGACGAGCATCGGTGTCTCGTTCCTGGCCGTCCTGGCCCCGCTCGCGATCATCCCGGTGCTGATCCTGTTCGTGGTCGGAGTGATCATGCTGATCCGGAGCCTGGCCAAGCACCGACGCGCCCGAGCGGCGGGACATGGCGGTGGGGATGCCTACTACGTCTGAGGTCCGGGAGATCCAGCGGGCCCGGCTCACCTCGGTCGGCCTGGGCACGCTGGGCCCCGCACTTTCCGCCGACGACGGCGCGGTGGCCCGCGTCGTCGCCCGGCTCGGCGCCGTCCAGTCGCAGGAGCTGCACTCCTCCGCGTGGGGTGTGGCGCAGCGCCTGGCCGCGCCCGCCACGCTGGAACAGGTGCAGGCGGCGCTGGCCGACGGGTCGATCCTGCGTACCCACATCCTGCGTCCCACCTGGCACTACGTGGTCCCAGAGGACCTGGCGCCGCTCATGACGGCCACCGCGCCCCGGGTCCGCAAGGCCATGGCGTCGACGGAGAAGTCCTACGAGTTCGACCACTCGCTGCTCCCCCGCCGGCACGCCGTCCTCGCCGACGCGCTGGCGGACGGCCCGCGCACGCGCAAGGAGCTCGGTGTCGCGCTCGCCGAGGACGAGGGCACCCCGCTGGACGCCTGGCACCTGGGCCAGGTCATGATGCACGCGGAGCTGGACCTGATCGTGGCGAGCGGCCCGATGCGCGGCAAGCAGGCCACCTACCGGCTGCTGCCCGAGCAGAAGTCCTGGGACGAGGACGCGGCCCGCGTCCACCTGGCGCGCGCGTACGTGCGGGGGCACGGACCCTGCCGCGCGGAGGACGTCGCCTGGTGGGGCACCCTGACCAAGTCGGCGGCCCGGGCCGCGGTGGCCGACGCCGGGCTGACCCGCCACGAGATCGCCGGCCTGACCCTCTGGACCGACGGCGACCTGCCCGAGCCGGCCCCGGAGGGCACCGCCCGGCTGCTCTCGGTGTACGACGAGTTCTTCTGCCACGACTTCAAGAGCTGGCCCTCCCTGACCAGGGACGGCATGCCGAGCCGCTGGCTGTACACCGGGCTGGTGGCCGTGGACGGGCTGATCGCCGGCGGATGGTCGCGGGTGCTCAAGGCCCAGACCGTGGAGATCACCGTCGAGCTCACGGACGAGCCCTCGGCCACCGCGTGGGCGGCCATCGAGGCCGAGGCCGCGCGCTACGGGGCGTTCTGCGGGCTCGAACCGACGCTGGTCCGCGGCACGGTGGGCAAGGGCACGATCGGCTGACGGGGCCCGGGGATCCCCTGCCCGGCGCGGCGGGGTGGCGTGGTCCGCGGCATCGTGGGCAGACTCCGCACATGACTCGCATCGCCGTCGAAGGCCAGGCCAAGCGCACCCATCCCGCCGAGCGCGGGACCGTCAACCTGCACGTCGCCTTCTCGGGCACGCTCCGCAACGACGTCGTGGAGCAGGTGGCCCGCACCCACACGATCCTCGTGGACCAGGCCAAGGCGCATGTCGCTTCAGGCGCGGCGGAGAAGTGGGACTCCGCCTCGGTGCACTCCTACGTCTACGACGACCGGGTCAAGAACTCCGAGACGGGCGGCAAGCAGCGGATCCGGCGGTTCCGGGCCTCCGCGCGGCTGTCGGTCACGTTCCGCGACTTCGAGGTCCTGTCCACCTGGCTCGCCGACATCATGGACGTCGAGGGCGTCGAGATCGACTGGCTGAACTGGACCCTGACCGACGAGACCCGCAAGGCGCTCCAGGCCGAGGCCCGCGTCGAGGCCGCCGGCGAGACCGTGGTGCGCGCCCAGTCGTACGCCGACGCCCTGGGCCTCGGCCCGGTGGCGCCCGTCGCGATCTACGAGGCCGGCCTGCGGGGCGGCAACGACGGCGGTGGCGCCCCGATGTACGCCATGCGGGCCGGCGCGATGGCCGCCCCGGGCGGCGGCGCCCAGGTCGAGCTGCAGCCGCGGGACATCGACGTCGAGATCACGCTGTCCGCCGACTACGAGACGGGTCCCGTCGCCGAGGGCTGAGGCAGCACGCCGGCGGCGCGCAGCCGGTCGAGCACCAGGGCGTGGGGCACAGCGGTCGCCGTACCGCGGTGCCCCACGGTCGTGTTCGTCATGAACAGCGAGTTGAGCAGGGCCTCCTCGACGGCGTCCATCGTCGCGGCAAAGACCGGGTCCAGGTCGCCGTCGTCCACGCCGCCCGGCGACGGCGCCCCCGGCGTGCTGAACGCCAGCGCGTAGTCGCCGCTGCCGCCCGCGAAGTCGGAGCCCACGCGCGCCATCGCGAAGACGGCCCGTCGCGCGACCCGGCCGAGCTGGCGCGCGTCGAGGGGGGCGTCGGTGGCGACCACGATCATGCAGGAGTTGCCCTCGGGCTGGAGGCCGTTGGCGGCCGGTTCGGCGCCGTCCGCGGCGGGGGCGCCGTCCGGGGCGGGCCGCGCTCCGCCGTCGTCCGCCCTGATCGGGACGCCGCGCACCGTGAGCGTGCCGGAGAAGTTGGACTGCACCAGCACGCCCACCGTCCAGCCGCCGACGGCCCGCGACGACGTGCCGATCCCACCCTTGAACCCGAGCGCCATGGTGCCCGTGCCGGCGCCGACGCAGCCCTCGCCGGGCAGGTCGGACGTCGCGCCGTCGAGGGCGGCAAGCACGTGCGCCTCGGTGATCGGCCGGGCCCTGATGTCGCTGAGCCGGCCGTCGTTGGTCTCGCCCACGACCGGGTTGAGCGTGCGCGTCTCCTCGTGACCCGGCCCGGCGAGCACGTGCGTGACCAGCGCGTCCGCGGCGCGGAATGCGCTCAGGGTGGCGGTCAGCAGGATCGGCGTCTCGATCGCGCCCAGCTCGGCGACCTGGGTGGCACCGATCAGCTTGCCGAACCCGTTGCCGACGAACAGCCCGCACGGCAGGCTGCTCCGGCCCCGCTCCAGGGCGTCCGGCACGATCGCCGTGACCCCGGTGTGCAGGCGCGGCGGGTCCACGATGGTGGTGTGCCCCACCCGCACGCCGGGCACGTCGGTGATCGCGTTCAACGGCCCCGTGCGCAACGGCCCGACCACGATCCCGAGGTCGCGCACCCGCCGAGGCTGCCGGCTGCGGTTCGTCATGCCTCCAGCATCGACGATCCCGGAGGTTCGTCGACTCCACGTCAGGTCCCGGCGTGTCTCGGCCCGGCGCCGTCGCCTGATCTCATCGAGCAGGCCGCGGACGCTGTCGTCGAAGGATTCCCGCCCGCCCGCCCGCCGTCTCGACCGCCAGACCGCGATGCCGGGTCTCCCGCCAGCGCTTGGCACCGTCCATCAGCAACCCACCCTCACCCCACGTTCCGAGAAAGGCTGTCAGTTCTGCTGGGCGCGCGCAGGCCGCAACCGCATTCGTTGCGTATGCGCAACAGCCGGCGGGTCCGCTCGAGGGCCGGCTCCTGCCGCGCGACAGAATGGCCGTGTGCGCCTCGATGCCGATGTCTGCCGGTCGCGGTTCGCCGCGGCCCGGCACGCCTACCTCGCCACGGCCGACGCCGACGGCGTGCCCCAGCTCGTGCCAGTCACGTTCGCCCTGGTCAGCACCACGGAGGGTCCGGTGCCGGCAGCCGCCGACGACGAGATCGTCGTCGCCGTCGACCACAAACCCAAGACCACACGGGACCTCAAGCGCCTGCGCAACATCACGGAGAACCCGCACGTCGCGGTGCTCGCGGACCGGTACGACGACGACTGGGCCCACCTCTGGTGGGTGCGCGCCGACGGTGTCGCCGCCGTCGAGCACGACGGCGCACCCCGGGAGACAGCGCTGGACGCGCTCGCCGCGCGGTACCCGCAGTACCGCGAGCGCCGCCCGGACGGGCCGGTGATCCGGGTGCGGGTGACCCGCTGGTCGGGCTGGGCACACGGCTGACCCGCACGCCGGGGCCCGACCGATCCGCTTTGAGGCCCGACTTTCTCCGCGTTGAGCAGTTTCAATTCGGAGAAAGTCGGGCCTCAAAGGGAAGTGCCCGGGTCAGACCCGGCAGGAGCGGGTCAGACCCGCTAGTAACAGGTCAGACCCACTGGACGAGCTGCCACACGATCCCGTTGGGGTCGGCGAACTGGCAGTAGCGCTCGCCCCAGGGCTCGGTCTCGGGCGGCGTGACGACCTCCGCCCCGGCGGCGGAGATGCGGGCGAACTCGGTGTCGAGGTCGTCCACGACGAACGCGATCAGCAGACCCTGGCCCGCCGGGCCGGCGATCCGCTCGGGCTTGAACGTGCCGAGGCCGACCCGCAGGAACACGATGTTGACGCCGGCCGAGTCGTGCTGCAGCGACACGAACCCGTCGTCCGACATCGCCTCGGTGAACCCGAGGTGCTGCTTGGCGAACTCGGCCGACGCGGCGACGTCGGGCACGTTGAGGGACAGGGCGGTACCGGTGATCTTCAAGCTGACTCCTCGCATCTCATAACCTTGTACGGCGTACAACGTAAGATGGTTGCAGAATGTTCCCGGCCCGTCACCCCGATTCCTGGAGACCCGATGCCCCGCGAGCTGATCGACCTGCTCTGGCGCGATCACCCGGCCGCTCCGCGGGGCGGCGCGCGGGGACCCCGGGCCGCCGTCACGACGGGTGCGGTGGTCGACGCCGCGGGCACGGTGGCGGACGCCGAGGGCCTCGCCGCCGTCACGGTCCGCCGGCTCGGCGACGTGCTCGGCGTCTCGGCGATGTCGGTCTACACGCACGTCAACAGCCGCGACGACCTGCTGGCGCTGATGGCCGACGCCGCCTTCGCGCGCATGCCGCGGCCCGGGTACGGGAGTGCCGGGTGGCGCACCCGGGTGCGGCGGGTCGCCGACACGAACCTCGCGCTCCTGACCGAGCACCCGTGGCTGCTGGAGATCGACGACGACCGCACGGCGTTCGGGCCCGGCACCATCGCGAAGTACGACCACGAGCTGCACGCGCTGGACCCGCTGCCCCTGGACGACGTCGCCCGCGACGCCGCGCTCACGTTCGTGCTCGACTTCGTCCGCGCCGCCGCCCGGGCCCAGCGGCCGGACCCGCGGGCCGACGAGCTGCCGGGGCTCTGGGGGCGGTGGGCCGGGCGGCTCGCCCAGTACCTCGGCGACGACCACCAGCTCGCCCAGCGGGTCGGCGGCGCGGCGGGCGAGGCGATGAACGCCCCCTCCAGCCCGGCCCACGCCTGGACCTACGGCCTCAACAAAGTCCTGGACTCCCTCACCCCACCCCCCACTCGTTGAGTGCTGGGGATTTTGGCGGTTGGCGGCCCGCACCCCCCCAAAATCCCGCCCAACCACAACGGGGC